>CAXGXL010000713.1:0-2495 GCA_964013555.1 uncultured bacterium | reverse complement strand
CTCTTTTTTCCCTACCAATTTTCCACCCGAACGATGGATAGACTAGCATCCATGGACTTACCCCCCAATTTAGTCCTCAATCACACCCCGATCTATTTTGAACCGCAACGGTGGCATCGGCTAACTCAAGGCTTTCCTTTCGAAGTATACCTCAAAAACATTCGCAAAGCAGTCCTGCTCAAAGTCAAGAAACGCTTCAAATTCATCGTCAATCATAACTCTCTTGAAAAAGAACTGGAGCGCTTCGTCGAATTAGTGCAACCAAACGCCACGTGTGAAATCACATTCAAAATGATGAACGACCAAGGTAATGGCATGTTGGTTGATGTCATGAAAGCCACGGCTCATCGCGTATTAGAGCGTCTCGGTAAGTTAGATTCCCTTCTAGAAGAGCAACCCCAACTCTCTTCCAAAAGAGCAAAAACCAGCATCGATTGGATGAAACCAGTCATTGAAACAGGTGACGTTTCGAAATGTGTCTACCGGCAAAAACCCATGGAATTGCGCCTCGCTTTTTATAAGGGAACCCTAGACAAGAAAGTACTAAAATATCGGTATTGTCCTTACTTTCCGCCGGACTTTGGCCACAAATTTCATGTGGGTAAGACCGATCTATACCGCCTCGAACGAGATTTTCACAAAGGTAACTTTCGAGACCACTGCAATCGGTGCCGACTACTTCACTATCGCGACGAAGAACCCAACCTAGTTTCAATCGGGGTCACACGCCCCAGTGCATGACTGTCGAATTTCTCCGTCTCTAATCAAACTAACGATCTGCTGAAATCCCGGGGCGCTAAAGGTCGCATTGGAATGAGTACCATTATCTCGTTGTGGTAAAAGAGCCTCGTCTGGAGGCATATAATCGGCCACACCTTCGGGCAAAAGGTACTGCGCCAAAGCTCCATTTTCTGTAGTCTCTCGTTGCTCAAGTCCGTATACATCTTCGACGGCCGGCACCAACTGCACCAAATCTAGTTGGCGTGCCAAAAGACGAGTATTAAGATTGGGAACCTGACAATCTCCAATGGCTTCTTGAAGAATCACCTGCGTCTTCAAGTCTCCCGCTTCGGTCTTTAGGAGCCTCGAAAGATTAATAGGATCTGTGAAGTCAAACATTCCCTGCAGGAAGGACACGAAAATAAGTTGAGTCAAAGGATCTGGATAAAGTAAATCGACGTACTCTTTGATGGGCTGATATACAACCGAACGCGGTAACATCGTCGACCACGCCCCACCTGGAACCGCGAGAATCGCGCGGTCAATTCGGTCATGTGCCAACGAGATAAGTGAGGTCCCCTGGATTCCTCCCAAACTAATGCCGTAATAACCAACCTTCTCTTCGCCTATGAGCGGCGTATGAGCCACCTCCAAGGCAGGATCGTACTGAAGTTCTCGGAGCACCAATTCCATCAGGATTATGTTATTCACAAGGGATTGCTGTAACCTATCCGTTATCACCGTCAGCCGATTCAAATCCTGAACGACTTCGGTCAGAATCAAATCCTTGTCGGGCTTGGAGAGACCAATCCAATTAGTGGCCACAACAACCGACTCTATTGCCTGAGCCAAGGGTTGGGTTTTCTCACGCGCAACCGGATGGTCGGATATATAACCGCGACCTTCACCGAAAATACCGTGCCCAATCAACGTCAGCCTTAGGCCCCCTCGAGCATTTCCCACTTGCGGCACAGCCATCGAGAACGGGAAAGAGCAAACCCCTTGCAAAGTCGGCGCCCCCTTCGAATCGGGCACAATCTGGTTCGTTGAATCCAAAAAACAAGGAGCATCAAAGCTACCTTTAATAACTCGCGAAATATTCTCGTTCTTGTCTTTTTCCACGGAATCAATTTCATAACCAAACCCATTTCGCTCCACATACTCTAGAGCTTGCTCGCGCATCGACAAAATGGGGCCTAGAATATGTTCCTCACTTGCGACGGAGAAATCCCATGCTAAGAACAAGTCCTGACGTGGGTGTCCCAAACTCTCCAGCCTGTCGAACAATTCTTCGTATGCACCTCGATAAGAATCCAGCGGCTTAAAATTAGAAGGGCGTTTGTCTCGAAGGGCCACAAACCCCAATGGAGCCTCCAACAAATTCGAGTCAACGTCCCTGAGTCCTTGATGGATTACGACCGCATGACGATGGCCCATTTCCATAGGAATCATCGGGCGAATAATCAAGGCATGACGGCCCGAGTGAATTTGAGGATCTCGCAAATTGGCATCCATCTCAATCATAACCGGAAGGCGTTTTCCCGTCTCTAAATCCAATAATTGAATCATCCCCTTTTGTTCAAGCGATGCCTCAATCTCTCTTTGCGACACCAAGTAATCTGGGTGAATATCCACTCCCAAATGCACCAAAATGGGCATCACCGGCGATGCGCCATCGGCTCGGTTGTAACGAGTAAAATCGACAGGGTTGTCCCCACTCAGAGTTTCAAAATGCTCGTTCTCAAATCCCCAGCGAACTCCGGTCGGAGATGTTG
>CAXGXL010000712.1:0-2501 GCA_964013555.1 uncultured bacterium | reverse complement strand
TCATGCGCAATGAGATTCGCTTGTCCACTATTGGGCGCTTAGATAGGTTGCCACCTACAACTCGTTTAGCTCTCGAAGAACTTAGTGCGGAAACCCGTGGGCATCAAAAAATGACCCTAACTCTCGCCGTGGACTACGGGGCCAGGGAAGAGCTGCTCAAGGCCATGGTAGATTTGGCTATGGAAATCAAGGATGGCAAGCGGCATCCCAATAGCTTAGATGAGTCAAGTTTGATTGATAAATTGTATACGGCCACTCTACCTGATCCAGATCTGGTTATTCGCACGTCCGGTGAACTACGCCTGTCCAATTTTTTGTTGTGGCAAAATGCTTATGCAGAGTTGTACTTTACCGAAGTTCTTTGGCCTAGCTTCACTCGAAAAGATTTTGCCGCGGCGCTGTGGGACTACGCGAATCGGCAGCGACGTTTTGGAGGAATTGATGGTAAGTCAAACGTCGTAGAAAAGTTGAAGTCAACCAAGTTGGCCTCCCAATTGGCCAAAACAAAAGGATGAGCTTTTGCTAATTACTCGCATCTTATCAGCTTTGGTATTTGCACCGGCCTTGTTTTGGTTCATTTTTCAAGGTGGATTCTTGATGGAGGTGACTTGCGCAGTACTAACGATCCTCATGCTTTGGGAGTTTTTGAGGATGACGCAAGCCGATTCGTCGCTTTTGCTTCGAGGTGCCGGTTACCTATTGGGATTTCTCGTGATCGCCGGTATTTATGGCTGGCTGCCAACTCCATATTCGCTCGTAGTTTTGCCGCTGGGGGTGATTCTACTCTCGGTTCTTTCGTTGGCTCAACCGCAGCCCATTGATGATTCTGTCCGAAAAGTGGGGATTGTTGCGTTTGGCGTTTTGTATTGCTCTGGTTTATTTCCGTTTCTAGGTAGGCTCAGAGAACTTGAAAATGGTTTACAACTGACTGTAATTGCTCTTTTTTGCACCTGGGGGGGCGACACGGCAGCCTATTTTGCTGGGCGGCTCTTTGGAAAGCGAAAATTGTACCCTGCCATTTCACCGAAAAAGACTATCGAAGGGGCGCTTGGTGGAGTCTTCGGAGGAATTGCCGTGGCATTTGTCGTCAAGCTAATTTTGGGTTTCGAGTCGGGTGCGTTCCATTTGTTGGTATTGGGTAGCTTGGCAGCGTGTATGGGAATCTTTGGTGATTTGGTGGCGTCTTTAGTAAAGCGTAGCACGGGTACCAAAGATAGTTCGCATTTGATTCCGGGCCATGGAGGGGTTTTAGATCGCTTTGATGGGGTTATGTTTGCAGCACCGGCAGTCTATACCTATGTTATACTATTTCTCTCCTAGACTACCGGGGAGAGAAGAATAGATGAACCCGCTTACGGGAAGCCTCTTGACCTTAGGGTAGGAGGAGCCCACGTTGGGAGCCATGGATTTTCTAGAAAACTCCTTTTATTTTATCGTACTGATTGGAGCTCTTGTGTTCTTTCATGAGCTCGGTCATTTCTTGGTGGCCAAAGCTTGCAAAGTGAAGGTTTTAACGTTCTCCCTCGGTTTCGGACCGACCCTCTTTTCTTTTCAGAAAGGAGAGACGGACTATAGAATTGCGGCAATACCTCTAGGCGGCTACGTCAAAATGCTCGGTGAGCTGCCCGGCGTTGAGATTCCCGAAAATGAGAAATGGCGGGCACTTAGTTCTAAGTCACTTTTGCAGAGAACCGCAGTCGTTTCGGCGGGCCCTTTATTTAATTTTCTTTTAGCTTTTGTTGTCTATTATTGCATGTTTCTTGGGAACCAGACTTTTCTCGACACGAAGTTGGGTATCGTCTCGCAGGAAGATCCTGCCTGGCAAGCGGGAATTCGGCCAGGGGACCGGATAGTTCGAGTAAATGGTGAAGACGTCAAGGTCTGGGGGGATCTGCGCGAGCATATCGCTGACCGCCCCGCTGAGGCAATCGAAGTAGTTTATCAACGTGATGGTAGCTTACATACCGCGCAGGTTCTTCCGCAGGTACGAAAAGAAAAGAATATTTTCGACGAAGAGGAAGAGCGAGGAAGAATAGGCATTTCGTTGCAGTACTTGCGCACCGTGGTGGGGGTCATCGACCCTACAAGTCCAGCTGCCCAGGCAGGAGTTCAGACCGACGATGTCATCTTGAAGGTTGGGCAAACTCCGGTTCAGGCCTGGCACGAATTGCGGAGCGCTTTGCTCGAGGTCCCAGAGGGGCAGGCAATTTCATTGCTACTCCAGCGAAAAGACGCAGAATTTACCGCGAATATTTTGCCGGCGAAACCGAGTTTAGAGCTTCCTAAGAGCCTCTTTAGTTCGGCAGATACTTCATGGGGGTATACGGGAATCGTATCGAAGGACACTCTGATTCAAGAGGTCGAGCCGGATACTCCTGCGGCGCAAGCGGGTTTACAGGCGGGGGACCGTTTGATTGCCATTACAATGAAAAATGCTGATGGTGCTTTTAAGGAGAGGCCAATTGGGGTTTGGGGAATTGATCTAGCGGTTTTTCATGGCG
>CAXGXL010000711.1:0-2508 GCA_964013555.1 uncultured bacterium | reverse complement strand
TAAAAACGATAGCTCTAAGGTACTGTAAAGAGGGAGGAATCGGTTTTACCCCCGGGTGTGTGTAGTAAATATTCCTGACTCTTTCCCTTTTGGTAAGTAGGGAAAGGACCTTCATTAACATACCTTTTGTGATGCGTTGCGTCGATTTTCGTGCATTTTGTTGTAACCTAAAGTCGGATCGTGTGGGAAAGTGTCAGATAGCAATATTTCAAGGAGATATAATATGAGCTCTTGCTGGATCTCCCCTCTAGGGAAAGCTCTTCTGTTTGTGTTGGCAATAGGTGTAATTGGTTGTGGCTCAGAAGATGGACTTTATTATCAGGACGTACTTAGTGACGAGCCTGAAGTTAATTTGGTAGGAAAAACGGGTAAGCTTCGGTTTAATCTACAGTTCACTAATGAAGAAAGTGTTGACTTAGATCTCTTTGTTTTGGAGCCGAATGGTAAGCTCATTAACTTCGAAGATCCAGCCAGTGCATCTGGTGGCGAGTTGGATGTAGATTGTCACTGTGCGGCTTGTGCGCGGGGACCCAACGAGAATATTACCTGGCCCAATTCGGACCCAACTCCAGGTGTTTATAAAGTTTGGGTTTCTTATTTCGCGTCTTGCGACCCTTCTTTGGACGAGTTACCCGATGGGGTATCGTCTGAGTACACATTGAGAATCCTTCGTGACGACCAAGTTGTTGAGACTTATAGAGGCTCATTGGAATCGGGTAAGACCGAGATTTACGTCCATCAAGAGTAGTTGAGCCAGGCACGTTATTGAAGTTCGATGGGAGCCACGTAGGTCTCTGAAAGTGTTGAGGTCTTCTTTCTTGAAACCACAGGGTTCGGCGCTCCTAACCTCTAATAGCTACACCTGTAATCGTTGAAGGCAGATTTGATTTCTTGGGCTTGGACCGCCTGGGATATTGCGATTCGCTCTACGAGGATTTAATTTAGGGCCTACTCCCTAGGAAAAGGCCCCTTTGTGTGTGAATTTCGCAAGATTTTCTCGGCCTCATGCGCTCGTTTTGCTTAAAGACGATGTTTGCTCCGCCCAAGTGAAGGGTGAGTTTCGGTCGCGGTCTTTAAGAACGAAGTCCGATAGGGTCTTCAATTCAATTGGCATTGTACTCCGCGTTTTCGGGGTGTCTCGGTGGTTTCGAGATAAAAAGGCGATGCAGATTTCCAACGATTCTCGCAGTCACTCCGCTTAGGGTATTTCGCAGCTCGGGTAAATCGTTCTTGCTGTCTTCACTGTATTGGCGAATTTTCGCAGCGGCCCTTCGGTAGAGGGGTTTAAACTTAGCGTGTGCTTCAAGAGTGGCGCACTCTAGTTCTGTTAGCGCTGCGTCGAACGATTCTCTTTTGAGGAGGCAGTCAAGGTATTGAAATCGACGATGGAGTATTTGGGTCTCGAGTACCATTTTCTCGGCGAAGTTCATATGCGTTTTAAGTTGTTTGCATTCATAATAAAGCCACAAGTACGAGCGGATCATCTCTTCTTGCCGCGCCGACATATTCGAGTCGTGAAGATGATTGCAGATTGAGATCTCTGTAGAGAAATAGAATGTGTGGTTAAGAAACGCAGCTCGTAGCCAAAACTCCCAATCTTCACAACCGTATATTGGGTAGCGACTGGAGGAGACTTCTTTGAATTGAAGACCCTCGTCGAGCAGTCTTGAGCGAATCAGGGGAGAATTAACCACAATAAAATTTCGAATTAGTAAACTCAGCCGAAAGTGATTGGGCCTTGGCGGTGGATACAAGGAGGCCGTGGTTTTTCCCGATTCGGCGTAGGTCCCGTTTCCGAAAATGATATCAATATGAGGCATCTCTTCGAGCAATTGAAGCTGCATTGCAAGCTTAGTTGAAAGAAGCTCGTCGTCTGCATCCAAGAATTGGATATAATTTCCTCGTGCCCGACTTATCCCTCTATTTCGGGCCCCGGAGAGTCCCTTGTTTGCTTGGTGAATGACGCTAATTCGTCTATCTTTTTGAGCCCAAGAATTCGAAAGTTCAGGAGTGGAGTCGGTGGACCCATCATTAATAATGATAATTTCCCAGCCAGTAAAGCTTTGCCTCAGAACCGACTCAATCGCCCTTTCTAAAAATGCGGAGGCTTGATAGGCCGGAATGATAATGGAGATGACCGGTTCTTTAATTTCCATTTATGCTACCCATCATGCAAGAACCGAAAGAACTTAAGTTTCCAGCTATGTTCTCTTTTTGCACTAAGGCATGCGTGGGCGCCACTTTTCCACCAGCTATTTTCAAGAATGGTTTTGTATTCTTGGTATGTCCCCGCGAACCTTGTATGACTCGGGCAGATCAGGTGGTGGTGGGCTCCTCCGGCGTAGGCGTCGTAAAATGCTACGTTCCTAAGGATTTGGGCGTCTTCTGAGCTCGGGGCGCACGCAAATTGTTTATAGGTACGAAACGCGATCTCAGGGTCGACTCTTAAATCCCGTAGTTTGTCTCCAAGAGAAGACTTTAAGTCAGTGGCAAAATCCACGATTGCAT
>CAXGXL010000710.1:0-2509 GCA_964013555.1 uncultured bacterium | reverse complement strand
ATCAGATTGTAATTTCATCGCCAAAGCCGCTCGGTTAATTGGAGCCTGGGGAACAAAGGTAAGAACCATGCGAATTTCACCACTTGGCTGAATACCTCCTGAAAAAGCGCTCACTCCAAGGGCTTTTAGCTCGCGCCTAATCATCATCATCTCAATGAGCAATTCGACTTCCAATGGAGAAGTTCCGTAAATTTCTTTTATCTCCCGAGCAATATCAAGAATTTCCTCATCGGTTTTTGCTTGGGTCATGCGCTGATAAAAACCCAATCGCACCATGGGTTGTGAAATAAAATCTTCTGGAATAACAGCGGTTATTGGTAACTTGATATCCGGCTCAACAGCCAGAGTAACCTCGTGCCCCCGAACGGTTTCCACCGCTTCAGCCAAAAGTTCGGTATAGAGCTCAAAACCCACGGAAGCTATATTTCCGCTTTGGTCGCCACCTAGCAGATCTCCGGGGCCACGAAGATCTAAATCATGAGTCGCAATCTGATATCCAGCTCCTAAATCAGAAAACTTCTTGAGAACCGCTAAACGGCTGGTTGCTTCTTTGGTAATGCGCTCAGTCCGAGGAAGAAGTAAATAAGCATAAGCACGACGAGCACCTCTGCCTATTCGTCCGCGCAGCTGGTGCAATTGGCTTAAACCAAACATATCTGCCCGATCGATAATCATCGTATTGGCCAGCGGGATATCAATCCCACTTTCAATGATGGCCGTACAAATGAGAACATTAGTTTGTCGACGCACAAAATCTACCATAATTTTTTCTAGCTGCTGGCCGGTCATTTGCCCATGCCCAACCGATATGCGCGCCTCGGGTACCAACCGTTGAATCAGATCCGCAAGTGCGTAGATAGAGCGTACCCGGTTATGAACAACAAAAACCTGTCCCCCTCGATGAAGTTCGCGACGAATCGCCTCGGCAATAATGGTCTCGTCAAATCGGGTAATCTCCGTCTTAATCGCGTTGCGAGCCGTCGGTGGGGTAGAAATAAGAGATAAATCCCGAATTCCAACCGATGCCATATGCAATGTGCGAGGAATAGGAGTAGCACTCATGGTTAATACATTTACAGAATGCCTCAACTGTTTAACTCGCTCTTTATGTCGCACACCGAATCGTTGCTCTTCATCCACAATTAATAGACCGAGACTCTTGTATTGGACATCGTGAGATAAAATTCGATGCGTACCGATAAGAACGTCAACCAGTCCATTGATGGAATCCCGAAGAATTGCTTTTCTCTGCGCCGGACTGCGAAAACGGCTTAACACTTCGACTCGAGCTCCTTCGGATTCTAATCTCTCTCTAAATGTCGCACCATGTTGCTCAGCTAAAACCGTTGTTGGAACCAAAATAGCCACTTGAAAACCACTGCGAATAGTCAAATAAGCAGCACGAATAGCAACCTCAGTTTTACCAAAGCCAACATCTCCGCAAATCAAACGGTCCATGGGGCAGGGCGCTCTTAAGTCCTGGATCACGTCATCAATAGCTCGCATTTGATCTGGAGTTTCTTCATATGGAAAAGCAGCTTCAAACGTTCGAAAGCCATCATCGGGTGCTTCTATTTCAAACCCATTGATGGTTTGTCGTCGAGCTTGAATCTCCAAAAGCTGGTGGGCAATCTGCAATACAGAGTCCTTGACCCGCTGCTTAGTTTTGCTCCACCTATTGCCCCCTAATTTATCCAACCGAACCGAACGCTTACTTCCTCGGTATCGTTGCAATAAATTTAGATGATAAATTGGAAGATAAAGTTTGTCGTTACCTGCATACTCTAATTGGACGTAGTCACCATCAACCCCACCAACAATCAAACGCTTCAACCCTAAATATCGGCCTATTCCATGATCAACGTGGACTACAAAATCACCATCATCGAGAGCTTTAAGGGTGGTCATACCCTCTTTAGGTGGTTTCCGACGTCGACGAAGCCCAAGAGGAGGACGAACTCCAAAAATATCGCCATCCGTGCATATCGAAAATCCGTTCTCTGAGTCTTCAATCCCCTGACTCAAAGAAGCCAAAACAAGCCCACAACGAGAGGAGCCCACTGAACTCTCCTTCTCGATTAAATCTGAGGGTAAACAATTCAGTAGCGGAAGGTCTAGGCGTCGATTCAACAAAAGCTGATGAAGGCGTTGAGCATTTCCTTTTTGGTGGCAAGCAACAAAGAACTGTTCGTCCCGTTTAAGGCGTGAACGAATTAATTCAACGAGAGGGTCCAGTATTTCCCCCCGAGATGAATCTTCTTTGCGAAGAGATATTTCACGACTCAATTCACTAAAGTCACCATAGAAGTGGCTTTGAGTCTCTTGGTTTAGATCGTCGACAAGATTTGCCGTCAAAACGCAAGAATGCTAAGAAAAAGAACCAAAAAACTCATTTTGAGTAAGGAAATACTCATTCGTCTCAAAAGCCACAGCATTGCGAGCGATGGCACCACGGCGAGCACTTTCGGCATCTTCTAGGAATGTTTCAATGGCTTCACAAATGAAGGGG
>CAXGXL010000709.1:0-2517 GCA_964013555.1 uncultured bacterium | reverse complement strand
CGGTAGGCTGCTTCCGACTTTGCTGCGACAGATCTTACTGCCTGGGCCTTAAGATCTGGGCTGAATACCGTCGCTCAAACCAAGGAAGTAAGTTAGTCCTCCAATTGTGGTCCGGTAAGCTCCGTCAATCTGCACACAAGTTAGGAGCTAGAAAAGCACTCCTCAAGAAATCGTAGCGCCAGCTAACCTTCGGGAATCAGAATCTCGGGATTTTCCATCAAGTCCTGAAAGGTCCTAATGGCGCGCTGCGCCTCCATTCCATCGACCACAAAATGGTCCACCGCTAGGCTAACAAAAAGAACTTTTCGAACTTGGGGGGTTCCATCAATTGCTAAGACTTCGTCTCGGATACTACAGGGAAAAAAACTGGTTCTACTCACAGCAGTTTGACCACCGAGCAGCGCTGAATTTTCGATTGCCACCGACGAAAGGGCATAGGTTGCATAATTCTCGCCAGAAAACCGAGGACTAAGTCGCGACAAAAAGAACATAAGACCAAGAAACACTTTAGGGAATCTTCTCACCTTCTCTATCTTGGAGAATTCGCTTAAATCCTTAAGGTCTTTTGTTTTTGTTTCCTTGATTCGAGCATGAATTTCTTCGAGCGTACACTTATTTGTATCCCGAATCAAAAGCGGCAAAAGAACGTGCTCCCCGCTTGGCTCTTGTCTCTCTACGAGAAGCGTGACGGTTATATGGTCAAAGCTGGCGATAACTTTTCTGAAAATCCCGTGATACAAACGACGATTTAGATTTGGATGAGCCTCGATGGTTTTTGCCGATGCGAGTGTCGTATAAGCGATGAGGCTAATTTTTCGACCGTTGTTACGACACTCTTCAATGCGCTGGAGTGTCTCGGTAATATCTAGCCGCAGGGAGGCGGTACTTGGACAATGGTAACGCATCGCCTTTCTTAAGAAATGGTAGATAAACGTTCGGTTTCGCGACAAAGGTTTAGATTCATGCATCATCAGCCCAATCTTAATCGGTTCGTCCTAGGGTCACATAAGAGTCTGGTGAAACGCAAATATGCCAGCCCAACCTCGTCTTCTTCCAAAGTAAACACGCCTTGCCAAACTCCTCAAGAAGAGAAAACTACCGACACGTCTCACAACGATTTTCATTCGATTTACTTTTTGCTCGCCATCATCAGCCTATGGAGTTCAATCCGCAATTCATCAAGGTGTTTCCCATAAGACTCAAGGCTCCAATTCTCCGTCGATATTGGCTTTCCCACCACCAAATCGACCGCACCAGGAAGTGGCAAAACAGTTCCCTTCGGCCACAAGACCTCTCCGCCCCACGAAACCATGGGGACAATCGGCTTACGCGTCTCAATCGCCAACTTAACTATTCCCGGGGTCAACGGTCGCACACGACCTTCCGGCCCCCTAGTGCCCTCAGGGTGAATAAAAATATTATGACCTAAAGGTAATGTACGTACATGCGCCAAAATGGCATTCAGTGCTTTCTCGCCGGCGCTTCGCTCCACAAAAACATTATCTAAGAGTCGAAAAGACCAAGAAAATATGGGGCGCCTACTGAGTTCCTCTTTGCCGAGATAACATGTTTCCGGTCCAATCACCGCGGGAAAGGTAAACGTATCCATTAACGAGTGATGAGTCGCAGCGGCAATAAAGCCATTCCCCGGGAGATTCTCAAGGCCCTCGGTCTTTAGCTTCGCCCCCAAACACCATAAGGTCATTTTGGCCCATAAAGGGTGTAGGCATCTCGCAAGTCTTTTGAAGCCTAATGCAGCGACCGGTATAAACCAAAAGCTAAAGACCACCCCCACAGCGATCACCATGGCACCACCGAACCAAATTCGAACTCGCAGCAGAGTCCCGACATTTTGTTTCTCAGTCATTAAGGCTCCGTCAAAGATGGCCATGGTTCCTGCACCATGAGCTTACTCAAATCCCTATGGTCAGCGAAATCGATTTATGACCTCTATTCCACCAGATATTCATGTCTAGGAAGCGAGTGCCCTTCACTGATGCAGAGAACTGCCCCTGGTTTCTTCGCTAAATTCTTAATTCGCAACACATGGGTATTACCAAAAGAAATCCCAAACCAGTTACCTTCGCTCCCACCAGAGACTCCATAAGCCGTTTTTTCAACCTTTTTTTGGCGGATCAGCCACAATGCGTCATTTTTTATGCCACAAAGATCATAAGCATCGGTAAAGTAATAACTTTTCATTGAGTATCATTGGCATGGTTAATGCTTAAAGGTAGCTGAGGAGAGGACAAACATGACCAGCATTTCCCAAAACGCCAATAATTTTTCGCAGACCCTTGTTCAGAGACTTCGAGCCACCGCAAAGCGGATCGGAGTGCAAACTCTTCCCCGAAAGGCCAACCAACCCAAAACCTGCCCGCACGGTGGCAGGGTTTATGAAACTATTGGGCAAGATTTTAGTCAGCTGGAATCTCGCAAAGAAGTACTGGCGGCCGATGTATTGGATGCCTGGTACCCACCTGCCCCGAGTGTCTTAAAGGTATTGGAAGACAATTT
>CAXGXL010000708.1:0-2521 GCA_964013555.1 uncultured bacterium | reverse complement strand
AGTTAGATGAAGCCCTTGCCGCTTTAGTCACTGCACCTGAGGACGAGACCGCTCGCGTCACTGCTCAGGATGCCTGGAAACTCGCCATGAGAGCATGGCAAAAAATTGAAGTCATTCAAATAGGACCAGCCGGCTCTAGTCTCAAAGCAATTGGTGGCGCCAACCTAAGAGATGAAATTTACTCTTGGCCAAGCGTAGATCCCTGCCGAATCGATCAAGAAATCGTTGAAAACGTCTTCGCACAAGACAACTACTTTCGACAAAATCTCATTAACTCCTACGGGCTCGACGCCCTTGAGTACCTTCTCTTTAATGAAACCTACAACAATCATTGCCGCCAGGTTACTAATATCAATGAAGATGGTAGCTGGGACGCCTTGGACGAAAGTGAAATCGCATTGCGACGAGCGCAATTTGGAAAAGTGCTAGCCGCCAACGTATTAGGCCACGCCCAAGACCTTGCAGCCTTTTGGGCCCCGCCCGACGGAGAATTCTACGTTCACTTCACCCAACCGGGCGTTGGTGACTCTCCCTACGATAACTACATGAAGGCGCTTAACGATTATTATGGCGCCTTATTCTATATCGACCTAACCCTCAAAGACGATAAATTAGGCGTTCCCTTGGGGATCATGGCCCCCTGTGACGAAGGAACCCCTTGCCCCAACAAAGTAGAATCTCGATGGGCCCACTACTCCAAAGAAGAAATCATTGCTAACCTGCAATCGTTTCAACGAGCCTTTAGCTCCGCCGACAGCAATGGAGCCGACGGAAGAGGCTTTGATGATCTCCTCGCAGAAAAAGGCCAAACGTCCATGGCCGATACCATCAAAGCGGGTATCGCCGGGGCCATCACCCAATTAGAGTCCCTCAACGGATCGCTCAAAGAAGCGTTAGAGTCTGAACTTACCACCGTCAATGAAGCCTACGCTTCCTTAAAATCCGCCACCGACCGACTCAAGACAGACTTTGCCGATGTACTTGAACTAGAAGTTCCTCAGGAAGGCGCCGGAGATAATGACTAAGAACCGCAACCCCATAGCACGAGCGATTTTCGGTTCGCTCGTGCTGATGACTGCTTTGGCAGCCCCCGCCTCAGCGGAGCAAACAAACGAAACCCCAAAAGTCCCCACTGACTCTCAGAGTACCGAAGCCCCGAACGAAACTGAGAAACAAGCCGACGTCGTCGTGGTAGGTGAACCCACCGAGTTCAAGCGAATAGCTGGTTCCGCTCATTTTATAGACAATACAAAGCTCGACCTTCTTGAGTACGATGATATTCACCGAGTTCTTGCGCAGATCCCAGGGGTTTACGTGCGAGAAGAAGACGGCTTTGGCCTGCGCCCCAATATTGGCCTACGGGGCGCTAGCTCTGATCGGTCTGCCAAATTAACCATTATGGAAGACGGTGTTCTCTTAGGACCGGCCCCCTACTCTGCCCCCGCCGCTTATTATTTTCCAATGATGACCCGAATAGCAGGAACCGAGATTTTCAAAGGCCCCGCATCTATCAAATACGGCCCCGGCACCATTGGGGGGGCTCTCAACCTCATTACTAGACCCATTCCCGAGGGCTCCTTATTCGCTCTGGATGTTGCCGGCGGCGAATTTATGACCGGAAAAGCTCATGGGATTGTGGGCTATGGCGGCTCGCACTTTGGGATTCTACTCGAAGGCGTTCGACTTCAAACTGAAGGCTTCAAAGAATTGGATGGAGGCGGCTCTACGGGATTCACCAAAAATGAAGCCATGCTCAAGGCTCATTACAAAACGACCACCGCATCCAACACCCTGCACCACGTCGAATTAAAATTGGGCTACTCCACAGAGCTTTCTAACGAAACCTATATGGGACTTTCAGAAGCCGATTTTGAGTTAACACCGTATCGACGCTACGCGAGCACCCAAAACGGACTCATGGACTGGCAACGCAGCCAAGCGACCCTTTCTTATTTTTTGGGCTTAAGCGATGCGGTTGATATTCAAACCACTGCCTATCGCCACGACTTCCAGCGCGCCTGGACAAAAGTAAATCGATTCGAAAGCACTTACGGCTCTAACCTTCAAAAGCTCTTGGGAACCGACCTCTCAAGTGGCACTCCCCAAGGCCTCTATCAGATTCTAACGGGTGAAGCTGACTCCACCGTTATCGATGGCGGAAATCTCGAATTAGGAACCAACGACCGCACCTTTTTCTCTCAAGGTCTGCAATCCGTGGTGCATTGGCGCCCTGACTTCGGCGATATTCAACAAGACATTGAATTCGGCATTCGCTATCACCACGATCAAATCGAACGAAACCATACCACTCGCTTGTGGGCCATGACCGACGGCCAATTGGTCGACACCCAACAAGATGGTCCCCCCAGAAATAACGTCGGCGAAGCTCATGCCCTCGCTCTTTATGCACGAGATGAAATTGGTTACGGCAACTTCTTTTTTACGCCCGGCCTGCGCTTTGAATCGATCAACACCGAATTCACCCTAGAAGACCCTATTTCCGGAGAAAAAACCAAAACCG
>CAXGXL010000707.1:0-2522 GCA_964013555.1 uncultured bacterium | reverse complement strand
CCAGGTTTACGAAGAAACCCTTGACGGATCTACCTATAGAATCCTTCAGGACCGAGCAGTCAATCCGTTGGGCTCTAATTTTGGCCCGAGCATTGTTCCAGAAGGTCATGTCTTTGTCATGGGGGACAATCGAGACCATTCCTACGACTCACGAATGTGGGGAACAGTCCCCATCGACAGTATCCTAGGACGCTCACTTTTCGTGTGGTGGTCCTGGGGAAAAGATGGCCTCGCCTCAGATCGGCTTGGTACCTGGATCGAATAGAGCAAGAAAAGCTAATTTGGTTAATTTTCTTTAATTTAACTTTTGGATTCAATGGAGAAGCTTATGTCAGGAAATCTACACAATAAAGTAGCCGTTATTACCGGTGGAGCGGGCGGACTGGGTCTTGTCGTAGCCCAAGCATTTTCTCGCGAAGGCGCAAAAGTAGTCCTCTTAGGCAGAAATGAAGAAAAGCTCCACCTAGCTAAAGCCCAACTCGAACAATTAGATGCCCAATGTTTAACGGTGGTAGCCAATGCTGCAGATCCGCAAGAAATATCCTCGGCGATGTCTCATATACAGGAAACCATGGGAACCCTCGATATTCTCGTAAACTGCGCGGGCGTGTTTATTTGGAAGGGATTCCTTGATCTTGAACCCAGCCATTGGGAAACAACCATCCAAAGTAACCTCAGTGCCGCATTTTTCGCGACCCAAGCCTTTGCCCGCCAAGTTGTGGAGTCTAAGAAACCGGCCTCGGTTATCAATATTTCATCGATTCATGGACTTGTGGGAGATGGGGGCGTTGTACCTCATTGCGCCTCAAAGTTTGGATTAATTGGACTCACCGAAGCATCGGCCGAAGCACTTCGCAACCATGGTATTCGGGTGAACTGCTTGTCCCCGGGAGCAATCGAACCGAACTCCGAAACCCATAGCGACAACAACCTAAAGGCCAAAGTAACTCAAGCAGAATTAGCAAAAATGTGCGTTTTCCTAGGCTCGGAGCAATCGGGAAATCTAACTGGAACAAATCTCAATGCATTTGGTATTACTCGACCGGTCATCGCATCAAAGTAGATTTATCCTCTGGGGGGGGCTCTTGGTTTTATTGGGTTGCACCCCCCAAAAGTCTCCCAACCCCCTGACTGTTTTTGCTGCTTCCAGCCTACAAGGTCCTCTTGAGGAGATTCAAAAGGCTTGGTTCCAGCAATCCGGCTTGCCCGTCCGCGTTCACTACGCGAGCTCGTCTACTCTGGCTAGGCAGATCGAGCTGGGGGCACACACGAGTTTATTGCTTAGCGCATCGCAACTTTGGCTTGAGTCGATCTGCAAGAATAATCCACGGGCCTGTTCAACCCCACAAGCATTCGCAGGCAATCATCTGGCTGTATTGGGCACAACCCAAACAATCAAGAGCCCCGCCCAGACCCTTCGTGCGGTCCTTCTTTCCGAGAGTTGCTTCACCGTTGGCGACTGGGAGCACGTTCCTGTGGGGATCTACGTTAAGGAAGCCCTCAAGAGCTTAAGGCTTTGGGAACTCGTAAAACCCAAGTTGGTGCCAGCAAAGGATGCTCTGTCCGCATTTGGAATGATGCTCCAAGAGGCGTGCCCCTTCAATCTGGGCTACATCAACCTTGCAAGCCTGAGCCCGAATGCCCAAGTGATAACGAAAATCCCCACCACCCACCACAAGCCCATAGAGTACTGGGCTATTCAAATAGAAAACCCCAAGAATAATGCTGCTGCTTTGTTTCAAAACTTCTTGATGCAGCCAACATCCCAAGCGGCCTTCATTAAACACGGATTTACGGCCGCCCAACACCGGGAGTATCATAGTGACTGATGCAGAATGGGGGGCGTTGCTTACTTCCCTCAAGGTCGCCACCATCGCAACCGTGGTGTTTTTACCCTTTGGAATAGGGGCAGGTTGGCTATTAGCCCGAAACCAAACAAAATGGGGGGCGTTCTTTGAGGCGCTCGTCATGCTCCCTCTAGTCCTTCCTCCGGTTGTAACAGGATACTTATTGCTAGCAGTCTTCGGCAGGGGAGGCCCCATCGGGCGGTTCTTTATCGAGTTCGCAGGGGTAGAATTCGCATTTAACTGGAAAGGAGCATCTTTAGCGGCAGGCATCGTCGCATTTCCTTTGATGGCACGATCCATGAAAGCGGCTTTCGAAGGCGTCCCCAAAAGACTCGAAGACGCAGCAAAAACCCTGGGTGCAACCCGTTGGCAAGTTTTCTGGAAGGTCAGCCTCCCTTTGACCCGTTCAGGTGTTGGCGCGGGCGTATTGCTTGGCTTTGGGCGCGCACTCGGCGAGTTCGGTGCAACCATTACCTTTGCAGGAAACATTCCCGGAGAAACGAGAACCCTTCCTTTGGCGATCTACAACGCAACCCATCAAGTAGGCGGGGAAAGCCAGGCACTTCGACTCGTTCTCGTTAGTGTCTTGCTAGCCATAGGGACCGTCTTTCTCAGTGAATGGTTGCTCCGAAGCGGATGGTACGAGCGCAGGATACGGCAATGAGTATAGAGATC
>CAXGXL010000706.1:0-2542 GCA_964013555.1 uncultured bacterium | reverse complement strand
GATCAAACGAGGCGACATTATCAAGGAGTTATCTACTACTGTTGAGGTCCCAGGGCTTGTCATTCATATGCCAGCGGGTCTTCACAAAGATAGAATCAAATCTCTCGTTGAAGAACACCAATTCAATCTCCAATATCTCGTAAAACGACTAAAGCTATCCAAAGATCTCCTCTACGAAAAACCGATTCATAGTTTTGTCTATTCTAATTCCACCCACAAAGCGAAATGGATGGGGGGTAAGAATACCATGATAGCCAAGCCATGGCTCAATGAAATTCATATCCACGGTACCAAAACACCTCATTCAGTTCTGCCGCACGAACTCGTCCACGCTCTCGCTTCACAATTTGGAAGCCGCCTACTTGGGGTAAGTGCACGCTTCGAAATAGGAGTTAATCTAACCTTGATTGAGGGACTCGCCGAAGCCCTCACTCCGCCTCGCGGAGACGTCGACTTGAATCATTACGCCAAAGCCATGCGTTCTCTTAAACTCGCACCGAATTTAAGAACACTCTTAAGTCCAACTGGTTTTTGGAAGCAAGCTCCACAGCGAGCCTATACAATTGCAGGTTCGTTTGTGCTCTACCTTCTAGAACACTATGGAGTCGAGAAATTCAAATCGGTTTACGCATCAGCTAACTTCAAAGAAGTCTATAACAAACCCGTTGATCTCTTGGTCAGCGAGTGGGAAGCTCGTATCGATAAGTTAAGTTTACCAGACAAATACAAGCGCGCGGCTCAAGAACGCTTTAGCCACTCCAGTATCTTCGAAAGACCTTGTGCCCACGTTATTTCTGCTCTCCGCCGTGAAGCCTCCATGGCAACACCAACCCACGCAGTACAACTGCAGCACGAAATTACCACGCACCTTGGGCAGACCCCTTCTTCCCGAGTAGAACTTGCTAAGGCATATCTCAAAGCCGGTGAAACTTCGAAATTCTTTGCTATTTCAAACGAATTACTAGAAAAAAACCAACTTCCACATCATCAGCGAATCCAGCTTCTAGAGTTGCGCGGCAATGAATATTGGAAGCAAGGAAAGAACGAGAGTGCAACTGAAGCTTTTCAAACAGTTCTTGACTCCAAGCTCACTCCAAACTCGAAACGACTTCAATGGATACGACTGTGGGCACTAAAACAATCAAAGCCCACAGAACAATTTATACGCAATTTTTTGGCAGGAAATGTCCCCACACCCGCAGCTATCGTCCGCCTCAAAGACAGTATTGACCGCATCCCAAATGACTCTACTCCTTCTTATTTACTAGCCCGACAGCTTCATCGTTCCGGGGCTTACCGAGACGCGATTGAGTTCCTTGAACCGTCCCTTGACCACCCCAATTCAGAGATTGCGGCAGAATCACTGCGTCTAGTCGCTAACTGCTACTGGAACCTTTCCAAACCCCACCAAGCTCTCGAATTCTACGAAAGATACAAACAACAAGCCCCCACCACAGGTGAAGCTGCCCGGGCCGCAATTTGGATAGAAAAAGTCAAATGGAAGTTCAGAAACGAGCTATCACTTTAAGCACTTACGTGCCGATCTTTGACCAACCTAACCGCCACACCTGCCTGAAGAGTAAAATGAGCATTTCGAACACCCCGAATAAGACGTTCTTTTTCTTCTTCAAACGCAGCTCGTTCTTCTTCGTGCTCCAAGTTCAATTCCTTTAGGTGGTCACCCAATTCATCAGAAGGAGTCGTCATCTCCAAATGTGCACGCTGGCGATTGTGATTCCGAATTAATTCACGCTCACGAAAACTTAGAGTCCCAATCAAACGTTCTTCAGCGCCGGCAACCCAATTGCGCAATTCCCCATCTACCATCTCCTTAGCCTTGGAATAGTTTGCCTCAACCAGCGCCCTCCATCGGTCTACACTAGCCCGCAGTGGTTTCGGATCCATTCGAGCCATTTCTATATCCGGATCTTCTAAGAGGCCGTCCAGAGATTTCACTCGGTTACCTGCTTCGTCCAATGCAAAAGTGCAGGAGTTGCCATCGAAATACGATACAACATTGGCTGCATCCGTCGGAACCTCGAGACCGTAGCGCCAGATAAATGCTGCGCCTTCTCGTCCCAAACCACGCACCACCGCGAGCGCCGCACTGCTATCAAACGACTCTCGCGCCCACTCCATCGCATCCTGTACTAATGGATGCCCAAACGACAGAAGCTCAACGTCTTCGTGGTCTAAAGCATGGGTACGCGAAAACGTTGCAACGTATCCACTCACGCCACTCTGCCCCGCAGCCCCAGGTGCTCCTTCAACTGCGTAGAGTGGCCCTGTTTTCGGCGCTACATCAAGTCGACTATGGTTGGCATATCGCTTGATGAAAGATTCCATCTGAGTCTCGAGATCCTCGGGAACAGCTTCTAGGATACTCTCGGCCCTTTCCGGAGAAAAACTAGCGTTATCTAATACAGGATCTGCAGCCGCCGAAATACGGCGACGCGCGTCTTTAACCAGGGTTGACGTATCAACGTAGAGTTCCTTCCACTCCTCAGCCTCTGCACCACTAAAAACAAGATTGGCCAACCGA
>CAXGXL010000705.1:0-2543 GCA_964013555.1 uncultured bacterium | reverse complement strand
ATAAGCCCCCCTCTTGCTGACTTTTCTACACTAGGAGAGCCCCTATAACAATAGCGCCATTGTTAAGGTTTAACGGGTGCACCAGGCTGCACCAGAGCAGTACATCGAGCTAGAAGGACCAAGCAGTCACACGAAAACTTCCGGCCCCTTAAGGCCCGTTATGCCGGCCTGTATCGAGCCTTAGGCACAAAATGCAGTATTGGGTTCCGGGCCGAGAACGTAGAGGACTGCAGCGGATAAGGACAAAGGGACACAACACCGAAGCTCAAGCCGAAAACTCTAAGTTCTTGATGTGTGCAAAAGCCAGCTCTTTGTCGTGCCCAAGAAGAGCAAGCTTTCGGAGCAGTCACATCAGACGCACCCTAACTCGCAATAAATTTACTCCTGCTATTTTTTTTCAAAAGTAAAAGTTTTCTTACCCTTATCGACAATAAACTTCCCTATCTTCTTGCCCACTTCGCCCCCATAGTAGTTGGCCAAAATACCCAAGAACACCGGGGCAAATGCAGTACCTCCGGTACCAACGATAATTCCCGCACTCAGAGCGGCCGCCGCTGAAATCAGAGCAGCCTCAGTCGCTCTATCTACAGCATTTGAAGCCAGGCTTTTTCCGATTCCGCTTACCTTAAAGTTGTATTTGCCTTTTTTTAGGTGGTTGAGAGAATAGATAGCAATACGCCCGAGAAAACAAGCCACAATGGGGTCCTGGAAAAAGCTATCTACGTCTTGCGCTGCTAATTCCCGGTAGGTTTCAAGCAAAACCTTCTCGTCGGTGCTCGTGAACGTGCCTTTGTCGAACCATGAATCCAAACCCTTTTTTAGGTCCACCCTTCTCATATTTCCATCAGCGTCCAGTTGGGCCGGTTTATTCTTGTGAAACCAAGCCATATAGGTCGCCGCTACCGTATCGAACCCCGCCTCCATCTGCTTCGTGCAAGTTACATTGCGTTCTTTACCCTGCCGTTTCAAAGTTCCCTTCTTGCTGGCGAAAGCCGGCACCGTCAAACATATCACCATAAAAGTTAGTGCCATCCCCCTAAGACATTTGATTACAACAACACCGTTTCCCGCCATTAACTTTCTCATGTTGCGTACCTTTCTCTAATCGTTCAAGTTTGCCGTGCAAGTCAGCGAGCTGGCTCTCCTCCTGCTTAAACAACTTTTCCGTCAGGATAAAAACCAAAGGACCTAGCGTCATTGCGACTCTTTGTTGTACCCATAATAACACGACCACCCGACCCAGCGCTAAACCGGCGGCCAACTTTTCGCAAAAAAACAGCGATTCAAAGCCCCTACAAAAACACTGCCGTGGCTAGACAGGCTCAAAGGCATCCCTACAGAAAGTTATTAGTAAGAAACGCCAAGCGTAGAACTTTTCGATGGAGCGCTTGGACCAAGGGCCCCTAACACCTTGAGCCCCCCATCCGCCTTGCTTGTATCGAAGTATGTCGCAATCAGACTAAGCCTTACGAGCCCCCAAAAGCAGAGAAACACTTTAATCATTTCTGCGCACACAGCATCGTAACCTCTCCTCGAGCCTTTAACTTAAACAACCTGCTGCATAACTTCATTTTCTGCTTGGAAGTATTGTCCTGGCCCCTACATGCTACAAAATCCAATTTGTAATTTACATGCGATTTAAGAACCGTAAAAAAGGTTTCGACTTAAGTCTCCCGCCTCATCAACGGCCATACTATTCGTATTCGGCCTCTTGTAGTGTCCTAGCACCACCCATCAGTTTGTAAGCTTCCCTGATTGCCCTTCGCCCCTTTCCCGATTGCCTCACAAAACCACACTGCCAAGCTTCACTAAGGTGGGCCGATCCCCCTACTCGCCGCGCGCTAGTCCTAAAAACAGCCACCCAGCCAGAAATGGGTGAATTTTCCCTATATTTACGGACACTTAAAAGTTCAAGAACATTAAGTATCCAGGCGTTATCCTTCCAAACAAAGAAAAAGCCATTAATGGTTTTCCTTTATTGCCAACTTTGATATCGGCGGCGACCCCAAAGTAATTCTTTTAACCACAGGGAAAATACCATGGCACGCGACCTGCCTTATGACCATTCATCCTCCTTTCGATTCCGACGCCTTCTCAATTGGCTTCCCATGGGCTTCGCCTATGCATTCATGTACATGGGGCGCTACAACCTAACGGTGGCAAAAAGTGCCTTAGGTGACTTGATGACCAAGGTGGACTTCGGCAGCATCTTCATGGTCGGAGCTATCACCTATGGCTGTGCCTTCTTAATTAACGGCCCTTTTATCGACCGCTTCGGAGGACGACGAGGCATGTTGATAGGTATCGCTGGATCGATTGCCGCCAACGCCATGATGGGACTCACTCTCTACGGAGTTAGTCAGTGGCAATGGGACCTGGCCATCATTCCTGTCTTTACGCTTCTTTACGCAGTCAACATGTATTTCCAATCCTTTGGTGCTGTTGCCATTGTGACCGTAAAAGCGCCATGGTTTCATGTTCGCGAAAGAGGTACTTTTTCCACTATTTTCGGAACGATTATCAGTGCAGGAATTTACTTCGCC
>CAXGXL010000704.1:0-2546 GCA_964013555.1 uncultured bacterium | reverse complement strand
AATCTCTCCATCCAGAAATCAACGTCTTTGAAGATACAGCCTCTGGAATAGGGCCGAATTTTGAAGCATCTGGATTCCTCAAGAAACCGTCGGTCCCACTCATCAAGGGCGGAAAGTTTCAACAAGCGCTAACGTCACCTCGTTCTTCCAAGGAATACGGCGGAGAACCCGACGGTTCCAACACTTCAGAATCCCCGGAGTCATTGCATTTCGACGCAGGCATCCTAAAACAGGATTCTATTCTCGAGCAAATCGGAAGGGGACTCTTCATTTCAAATCTGTGGTATTTGAATTTCTCAGATGCCATGTCTTGCAGAATGACCGGAATGACTCGTTTTGCAACATTCTGGGTAGAAGATAGCCAAATTGTTGCTCCCTTAAATGTCATGCGCTTTGACGAATCCATTTACCGCGCGTTTGGCTCCAATCTTGTAGGATTGACCCAAGAACAAGAATTTATGTTTGATACAGGCACTTATTTCGAACGCTCTTGCTCCTCAGCCAAGGTTCCCGGTGCCCTCATCGAAGATTTTTGTTTTACGCTCTAATTAGAAGGAGGACCGCCTCAACCAAATTGTACCCGAAAGAGCGGCTCTAGCGTCTATCAAATCCAGTTTCTGTGACACACAATTTTGCATTACCTGAACAGAGTCCAGAATCACCGACTCCACTAAATGAGTCTCTTCAAACGGCTCTTTCGGATCTATGTTGAATTCAGTCAATAAATCCAAGGCAAGCTCCAAATCTATTTCCGCCTCACTCTCCTTTTCTCCATCGGTTTTCGCGCGAACAATTTGCAGCGCTTCTTTAATATCTCTTAGCAAGAGAGGATCTGCGAAGGGGGTAAATACAGGAGCGGCGCATGTTCCGCCTATTCTCAACCTAACATCATACCCCACCGAATCGGCTACTCGACTACTCGAATAACAACTCGCAACCGCTTGAAGAAAATTCGCTCGCTCTCCTCTAGAGCTCAAAACTCGCTGCAGCTGATTAAGGCCATCCTCAATCGCCTGAAACCCCTTGGGGTCAAGGTCCTTGACATCTTCTAATCGAATCCCATCGCGAACGCACTCCAATTGCAACTCTTCAATGCCAACGAGGTAACGGTCAATAGAGTCCTCTGCAACAACTTCATCTCGAAAGCGAGCCGCGGTCTTCATCACATCCCTGCATTTACCCACTTGCTTCTGAGTCCATGCCAATTTCGCAAGGCCATCAGCAAAAAACTCCCCATGGGTTACTCTCAAAAACGCACGGATCGCCCGAACTTTGTCATTGTGAAAAAGATAAATTCTTCCTAAACGAAAATAAAGCTCTGGAACGAGTGCTGACTCCACCATCTCTACTGCGCTTCTGTAGTATCGCTCTGCCTGCGTTATATTGCTGGTTTCCTCGTAAAGAACGCCCAGTAGATAACTCAATAATTGACTTACTTCAGCATTCGCCTCAGCCTTAACCTTTTTGGGTAACCCCGCAAAAAGAGTCGCGTAATTAGGTTTTCCCGCACCAAATTGCAACGCGTCTAGTTCCAAAATAATACACGCATAGAGCAATTCTCCCGTTGGGGACGTCGATATACAATCCGCTGCTAGCTCTTCGTTCGATCTTTTGTATTCATTGAATGTCTCCGCCTTTACTTCAGAATTGGATTGGTCAGCTGCCGAGCGTTGCCACCGTTCGCGCAATCGAAAAGCTCTCGTCCACCTCCGAGTTTGATTTTTGCTTAGACCCGCCTCCGAAAAACGAGGCATCCGAAGTCCAATTCGCGACAATCTTCGAAAAACAGGTATTTTCGTTGCTTCTTGAAGTGGAACAATACTCTCTTCATTTATTCGCAAACTTGCGCCCTGAAGCGGCAGAGGAAGCGTGAGACCAACCCCCAAAGCCAAAACGAGCAAACGAAATAATGCAACCGTCCAAGTCACCCTATCAACTCCTGCGAAAGTAGAAAATTAGTAAGGAAACGCTTTCTACACGCCTTCGGGGTAATAAGCCCGCAAAAACGAAATCACGCTCCCGCTATGGAATTCATTAAGCAACATACTTAGTAATACAAAAGCGGGTTAGATTTTATCCCTGTTTTTTTAGCGACCACAAACCAGGATAAACTGTTAATTACAAAGGCTTTTTCACTAATTCGCCAACAACAATCGCCATGAGGGAACCTCCGATCTACCTCCCAAATCAGCAAATTTGCAGAGCTCTATTCTAACCAATCGACCACAATCGCCTCGATAGTGGAAATTGCTACCGCTCCGTACAAAAATCCTGCCGACAGGTTTTGACGAAAACGAGCGTCTTTATAGGCTGCGAGTCGCCCATCTTGGCGCACCCGCGAGTAGTCTTCCACGGTGCTTAAGTGCCAAAGCCCAATACCCAAAATAGAAGTAAACAAAACACCCCCCATAAGAGGACGTCCCTGAACCCATTGCCCAATACCCAATGGCATATAGCGAAGAGGATCGAAATCCGATGGCTGCTCTTTGATATTTACCAAAGAAATTTCGTGTGAAATGTCTTTTACCCTCAAGGTGCCATCGGGG
>CAXGXL010000703.1:0-2546 GCA_964013555.1 uncultured bacterium | reverse complement strand
CTCCCCCCCACACTGCCGTCGGCATACTCGCCCAAGCCATTACCCGCTTAGAAAAGAGGCCAATGCCCGCCCGGATCAGCGGCCCCACTGCGATGCTCTTTGAATCAGTCAGGCCTTACTTCCCATTTTCGCAGCGTCTCATCTTCTCCAATCTATGGTTATTCAACAATTTAGTCCTTCACAGGTTAACAGGCGCGTCAGGAACTAATGCGTTGGTTCGCAGCACTTTGGCAACTACAATGATTCAAGGGAGCCCCAAAGAAAATGTCCTACCAACGCAAGCTAAAGCACGGGTGAATTCGAGAATTCTGCCTGGGGACACCCTAGAAACAATCGAAGAACACACCCGTGCATCCATAGATATGCCGCAAGTAGAAGTTCGGTCTTTACGCCAGTGGAGCCAAAACCCCTCCCCCATCTCTTGCGTTCAATGCGAAACCTACAGAACGATTCGAGCGACCATTAAACAAGTATTTCCCGAGGTACTAGTCGCTCCATCCACTGTGGTCGGCGCAACTGATTCGCGGCATTTTCAATTGGTCTCTAAGAATATATATCGCTTTGCGCCGCAAATCATTGGTCCCAACGACAAAGCGAGGTTCCATGGCATCAATGAAAGAGTATCTTCCGCTGAATACGCTGATGCTATTCGCTTTTATAGACAACTTCTATTAAACATCAACGACTAGTAATTTCCTAACGCAGTGCCGTGTAGAATGAATTCTATTTCCTCTTGAAGAGCCCCTTTAGAGCCTTCGAAAATCCACTTTCATCCGGAGTCACTTCTTCGCGCATATTGATGACCCTCAACTCACGTTCGGCGTCTCGATTATAGGGATTTAATTCAACCGCCTTGAGTAACTTGCGACGGGCAAGAACAAAATCACCTTCATTTCGAGCAATTCTCCCTTGAAACTCAAAGACGCAATCTAGCTCAGGAGCTCCTCCTTCCGCGGTATCTAAAGCCCTTAAGGCCTCCTTGAGCCCACTGCGGCCATGAACGACGTAAATAGTATAACCCAAGTACGCCCAAAATTCTGGTTCACCTTTATTGAGTGCAACTGCCTCTCGAAGAAGCGGTTCGGCAGCTGGGATATTTCCTCGGCGAAACAGTACTTGGGCCCGCCGAAACAAACCTTCCGCCTCAAGAATTATCTTCGGGTCGATTGGCAATCCTTTGGATTTTCGATCGAGAATAAAATCATAGTTCTTTCGTTCGTCTTCGTTCATTAAAACCTGGTGCGCTTGCTCTGCTCTCGTAAAAAGATCTGCTAAGAGCTTTGTCGCTTCACCTAAATCCATCCCAGCATATTGATCGCTATGCCATAATTTCGCCTTTTCTAAGAACGCACCATTCACAGTTTCAGGAGACGCCCTCATCGATACGCCAAGAACCTGATAGTGATTCATATCTTCCAGCTGAGCGTGAGCATCTTGGATATCTTGAATCACCCTCCGACGCTCAATTTCCTTTTGCGAGAGAGTTTCAACAAGAGTGTCGCTCGCATCTTCAAAAGTGGGATTCTTTTCCGTCGCTGGTTGCGGAACATGAACTACCTCCATTGCGCCCAAAACAATCAAGGCAATCCAAGCTCGTTGTTCTTCGATAGAGCAACCAGTCAAGAGCTGACCCACCGTGCGAACGCTCTGGGGTCGTTCAATGGTGCACTCATTCAATTTAGCTACGGTAGATGCGAGGCGCTCAAAAATCGAGGTAGGTCGAACCTCATAACGCATCCGCGCATCCCAAAAAGAATCTATTTGAGCCGACTGCAACTCGCGCACGACTGCGGTCAGCACCAAACCAAGAGTATCCAGACGAAAAGACTCGTGATGAGCAACGTCACTGAGTTCTTTCTTTTCAAAGCTACAGGTTCCCCCGGACGCAATAGATAAATCTCGAAGGGCGCGTTCCAAGGCACTTTTATCACCTTGTTCGGTCCCGTTTGATTGCAAAAGGACCTGAGGTCGGCCGGCGACAAAAATAATCCCGACGACATCAGAAGAATCAGCCCATTGCAGCAAACCGCTATCACGCCTTTGCGCAATGCGGACAAGAATTTCAGCACCTAATAAGCGCGGCCCCAAAGACTCCGCAAAATTCATCGACCCACCTCGTATTCGGCCGGCATTATTGCCAGTACTTTGCTCTCCAAATCGTTGAGAGCAAATAACCAATCTAGGAGGCTCTCCTTAACGCTTTGTGGAGCTTGAACCAAGCCTCTAAAAGCACTCGAAAAGCCAAAATCGGGCTTCCCTATGACAATACGCACGTCCGAACTCTGGTGGAGTCCTGCCATCTTCCTAGCAGCCTTGACAGCTTCGACCAGTCCGCCCATTTCGTCCACCAACCCGTTTTCCTGAGCGTCCAAACCGGAAAAGACCTGCCCCTGTGCAACTGAATGCGCCTTTTGCAGAGACAACTTCCTACCGGCTGCGACCTTTCCCACGAAAGTATCGTAGTAGCCTTGAAGACTCTTTTCGAGCCGTTTCCTTCCCGCAGGTGTTAAGGAATGAGTATCATTCGCAAAATCTGCTTGAGGCCC
>CAXGXL010000702.1:0-2548 GCA_964013555.1 uncultured bacterium | reverse complement strand
CATCAGCTTCCTCAGTAGTAGACGCTGTTCGTGCCCAAAATGGAGGCTTAGCATATGCGGGAATGCCATCATCAGGCAAAGGCTCTTCATCGAAACGCGCCAAACGTTTCTTACGTGAAGCTGGTTCAACCTCTTGTGCGAGCGCGGCTTGGGCTGCCTGGTGCTCCGCCACCGCGGCGGCTATGGACATAGGCTGAGCCGGAGCAAGAGCTTGAACCGGAGCCGGAATGGGCTCAGGGGCAGGCTCCTGCACAACGCAGATAGCTTTTGTAATCAGGGAAGCTACCCAATCACTCATTTTGAGGCCGTTCTCTTTGCAATAGGCCTTCGCTGCAGCGTGGGCATCATTGGATAAGTGAACTACCTTTGACATCCAGACTTCCTCCTAAAAAAATTAACGTAAATCTGATCGTACCGAAGATTTGTGAATTAACGCAACATCCGAAAAATGACCAGCCCCTAATTTCAACTTTTTCACCCTCAAAAGCAGCCTAAGCCGCTAAGGGATGAACTCTAGAGCAAAATTAGAGAAAAGAGCAAATACGAATCGGTAGAATCTCAAGGAGGAAATCAATTAGCCAAAAAGGTCCCCGGAAAAAAAATTGCTCACGGTTACCCGTGCTAGCCCAGTAATCATCACTGATTCTATTGCCATACAATCTTCATCCCCTGTCTCATTGCCACCGGACCATCCAGTGGTGCCCATTGAATGAACCAACGGACTTCCCGGGAACCCTTCAGAAACTCACCAGCGGAGCTCATCAAGAAATTCACGCTCGAGCGCCCTCGAGGTGCATTTCCTATCGAACTCCTGCATGAATCGCCAAAGACAATACAAGTTTCAGGCCAGAAATGACTCTGCGCCCAAATTCATTTTTCCCTATTACTTACAACAACTTAAAGGTTCTATGGGCGATTAAGTGAACCTTCAGTTGGTCGCAAGGTTCTCCGTTTCGAAACAACGAGTCAGATCGAGGTTCGTGATTTCGAACTTGACGGATATAAGTGTGTATGGCGGAATCCCTTTACCTATGAAAAATACTAGAGCTCCCATCAAACCCTCTGCAGCGGTCGAAAATGCCTGTAATTCATTGAATATTGTCGGCAGCGAAATACGTAGTCACCTAAAAAAGGAAATCCCTGCCAAGGTTCTATTTCGACAGGCCCGTGACGTCGTTCTCCTTTCTGGCCCCACGGGAACCGGCAAAGAGATGATCGCGAACATAACCCACCGGTGTGCAAAGCAATTTCTCAATAGAACCGGTGAACTCATCGTCGTCAATTGCGCAAACCTTGGGCACGGCACCTTTGAAAGCGAACTTTATGGCTATCGAAAAGGTGCTTTTACTGGAGCGGATAAAGACTTCGCTGGACTCGCCGGTCGAGCTGCGGGTGGGACACTGGTTCTTGATGAAGTTCAAGCTCTCTCGTCCCAAGACCAAGCCAGATTACTTCGATTCGTTGGCGAACGAGAATACAGATCGGTGGGAGACGACAAGACCAAAAAATCAGATGCACTTATTGTTCTATCTTCCAATCGAGATCTACGAAAGATGGTCGAGTCTGGTGAGTTTCGCCGAGACCTTCTGGATCGAGCTACCGCCAAAATACACCTCCCCACTTTATGGGAGCGGCGGCAAGATATAGGTGAGTTGGCGCAATCATTTGCGATGGAAGCCGCAATGGACGCAGGAGCCAGCGCTGGCGAATTCTTCGGTCTAACCCGTAGGGCCAAAGCGGATATTGAAACCGCAGTCATACGCACGAAGGAGGTGAGCATCAGGCGTTTGCGTGAAATTGTTCGCAACACGGTGTTCATGCTAGCCGTGGACGCCCTTCCCGAAGCCATCGAGAGTGAAGCGATAGCGCCCATCCTTGAGCGCGAATTCAACTTTGCACAGTTGGACCGAGAAAAGCAGGACATTAAGGAATTGGAAAGCGAGTTCAACTACCTTGTGGCTCGGACACAACTCATCGAACTTTCAAAACGCCACGACATAAGCCTTCAGGCCCTCAACAAACTCTGCAATGCTATCCAATCGCTACTAGACGAGATGAGCGACCAACCTCGCTCTTACCGAAACGTTACCGAGCGTACAAATAGGCTCTCCAAAGTCGCTTTATGGCTTGTGTCCGGAGCCCGAACTCAAGCAGAATTCCGAAAGTTCTTCGGCAAAATGGCTGCGGACATGCCCACAAAAAGTGTCGCTCACCAAATCTATTACGAAGTTTTTCCACGGACTACCCCGGGAGAAACTCAATGACGACGCCTTCGCTTCACCATATATCATCTGAAATTGCATATGACCTGCTGCAAGAGCATATGAACACGGTACTCGCATTGCTAAATCAACCTCTGTCCAAACAAGAAGTCATCGCCCAAGTAGGGTCGGAAGCCACAGTCGACCGAATGCTCAAGCATGGTTTAATTACCCTTGAGGGACATATGGTTCATGCGGTCGCAGGGCTCTACCATCAATTGCGTAGAGAAGGCATGATGAGTTTTCTTGAGCGATATCTTCTTCCCTCCATCAATGCTAACACCGTT
>CAXGXL010000701.1:0-2550 GCA_964013555.1 uncultured bacterium | reverse complement strand
TGAATCTTCCATCGTTGGTTTCTACGGGAATCTCCGTTTGAGTGTCAAAACTGCGCACTACCTTGGGCATCAGTCTGGAACTCAAGTTTTGGTTTAGCCTTTTGTTACTGCTAGCAGGCCATCGATCGTCAACGGGTTGCCCAGTATTTGGCAGTGTAATGTCATTGGGTAGCTCTAGTGATGCAGGGTTGGGATGCCAGTCATCTGGGTTGGAGAAATAGAAGTCCGAGCACAGGTTGTTGAGCAGTTCAATGGCTGAGTTTTTTCCTCTCTTACTAACCCCAGACCAATAGAACTTTTCTCCCTCTATATCTGGCTCAATACCTTTTTGGATAGCTTGATCGTAAACACGCTTTAGCTTTGTTGAACTTAAATTATGGCAGGCCGCCTCGAGTATGCACGTGTTAAGGTTTTTGACGTCAGTTGATACGCAATAGTCAATGAAATTTCTATCGTAGCTCCAACTAAATTCCGTTTCGCTTACCCCGTTCCCTTCAAGGAATTCGTTTTCGTTTCCCTCTATAGCGCAACCGACGACTAAGGGGACACAAATAAAACAAAATAACCGCGTGTATAAAGACATTCTTTTTGATTTCACTGACATTGGAACCCTCCCCCGTGTCGCCACTATTTTTAATGCAAGAAACAAAAAATAAGTACCTGAATACCCTCGTTTGGATAGATAAATTATGAGTCGAGTTTCGCTTTCTTGCAAGAAAGCAACACGAGTGTTGGAAGTTTTTTGTAGATGTTTGTGAGCGATATTGCGGTCGACTTAAAAATGGGATCGCAATACGATGTGTTCTGTAAGGGGATAAGGTTCTTTTGACTACATTTGTCTACTTCGCCCCACTTCATAGAACTAGCATAGCACTTTGGAAGAGAATTGGGTTGTTTCGAGAAATTGTTTCTCAATGGGTGAGTGGCTCTTTGCAATTCGCTTTGGTCTGAGTCCTTCATTTACCCTTTCTCTTTTGCGACATGGGTATTTCTTTTTTTATTAGAAGCCATACCAACAAAGAGAAGGTATTGATTCAGAGATTGAGGCGTCTCGAATTAGCTTGTGCAAGTGTAAGGACACTAACGATAGTGCGCAAAAACCTCCTGTTTTGGGTTTGTTAAATAGCATTCCAGTAACCGGTTCGCTTTTCTTCTGGACAAATAAGAGTGGATGCGGGAAACCCCCAGGCCATGAAATCGAATGAATATTTTCTGTTGGACGGCGCAAGAGAGATGGGGGATGCAGGTAAGACGACTTGCTTGAGTGATTTTCAGATTCCAGAAGCTGACTCAATTGTATCTCAATGCGAGATTTGGTGTGACTCGGGAATGCCGAAGGGCCATCAGGCACTGTGGCAACATTTGAACGTTGACGGCAGCGACTTTACGTTGACGCCTTTTTCCGCACGGGTAGGGGCTCTCGGAGGGATCTATGGATGTCTTTTTGCGCACCATGAATTACGAACGTCGTTGGTGATGCCTCAAGCGCTTCGACCTGAAGCAGAGGAGGCAGGACAGTCGGGAGACGCTCAATGGGAAAATGGCATTTTAACGGAACCCAGGTATTTTTCGTTTCGAACAGATGGGCGTTTGCAGAACTACAATCCGAATCATCGACGTCAATGGAGACCTCACGAGGTATTGCATGGAGCAGCAGGTTTCTTTTGGAACCCTGCCATGACTCGGTTTCAGGCTTATCTTGGGGCGCGTTTAAATGAACTACTGCCGATTGTTCATTGGTACGGGTGGGATGAGGTGTATAGACCTACCTGCGATAACCATCGTGGAAAGAGGCTTTATGATGTGTTTTGCCCAGATTGCGAAGCCAAAGCGAAACCCTATTGGGATTTGACCCAGAACGAAAAGGAAGTGCTTCGTGAGGCGGCCATGACTCACGCTCAATTTGGTGTTGAACATTGGGAGAGCGAGTGGAATGCGTGTTTGCGTGAACTTGAAACCGGAGAGCGGCATCCAGTTGGACGATTTAAACTAGATTCTTCTAGCGATGCCCTCGGCTATTTGATGGGGCATTGGAATCGAGTAACTTCATGGAGTATGGGAGCGTGGGTGGAGCGTTTTCTAGTCAAGGATTTCGATTACTATTGTTCTATCGAAGCGTACGCAATGTCGGTTGGCAAGTTACATCAACAACTTCTTTTTTCAGAGTTAGAGGTAGATTTTCAATATTCAAGACACTTGCAGCACCGACGAATAGCCCAAGAATTGGCATATCGCTTCTGCCTTGCCGTTGAGCACCTCGAAGAAGGGAGTGTTCAGGCGCGTCAAGTAGAAGAATCACTTGAGCCCGCTTTGGCCCAACTGGAAGAAGTTTGCCAGTCTTTAAAGCCATTGGATAGTTACGATGAAGTGGAGAGAGCCTGCGGAGCTGCATTAAGAGACGCCTCAGAGTATTTGCCGATTAAAGTTGCCGAAACTCTTGAGGGTTTAGGAATTCAAGGTCGGAAGTCTGAACGTGTGTTGCAGGTAGCGCTTATTCGCGAAGGTCTCAACTCAACATTTAATCACTTCGATGAGGCCAATGCCTATTGT
>CAXGXL010000700.1:0-2552 GCA_964013555.1 uncultured bacterium | reverse complement strand
CAGAAGCGTCTTTGATGCTTCGTGGGCGGTTGATCAAAATCACCGCGCAGGTAAACCGTTCGCAACAAAACGATTCTAATTCCAACGTCTCTCGCAGCTTCAATCACTGCCATGGCCAATGCAGCCGTATCATCATAAGGTGTCCCACCCGGTTGATGATGCACGTAATGAAATTCACCGACTGCAGTGATGCCCGACAATATCATCTCGAGAAAAACCTGCCTTGAAGCAGCTCTAATCGAAGCCGGAGTGAGTTGATCCGCCACGCGATACATCACCTTGCGCCATGTCCAAAACGTATCATCCAGAGGTCCCGCAATATGAGTACGCCCCCTGAGCAGACGCTGAAAAGCGTGGGAATGAGCATTCACCATACCGGGAACCAACACTTTACCCACCAAGTGCTCAACCGGATGGCCCTCCGGGTTGATTTCCTCCAAAGCCCCGATCGACGCAATGCGTCCATCGCCGTCTATGGCAATGCCGATTCCCTCTTTACAAAGGCCGTTAATGACCGTTTTTTCCGCACTTATAATCATAGAAGTTTTTACCGCTCCCCCCCTTCAATAGCAACACTCTCCCCTAAGCCCAAATGGCTCAAAATGGCTTTAAATCAATGTAAGAGCCCACCTACACCTCCGATGAAGTGCTTGACAAATCGCTTAAAGAGAGAGCTAATATTAATTCAAAACTCCCCGTACCCTAGGCCCAACAATGAGCAGTCTCAACCCAATCAACCCGCCAGTTCCTTCGAAGGGCGATAAATCGTTGGAGGCAGAGCGCCATCAAGCTCAGAGCTCTAAACCATACCTCACCAATTCAAATGGCCCCAAACTAACTATCTGCTTTCTCTCACCGCGACAGTCCTCCCCCAGGCGCCCGCGAACCCAAGCAACCAAAACCCATAAAGTAGAACGGAATTGCCGCCATTGGCCACAAAGAGCACGACGTTCCCAAAGAATTAAGCGCAATCGGCTAGCCTACCGAACACGCATGGGCTGATTTCCTGCGAAATACTTCAGCACTCCAAATAAAGAAACGATCGAATAACCAACAAAATCATTGCACCTTATTTCCTACTATCCAAGGAAAACCAGTTATTAACCGCCAAAGTGTTCCCTTGGAGAGGGCATCCTTGACTTACAAAGAGCATAACCCTCCAAGAACTGCCAATTCCCCGCAGCCCCAACTTGCCCTAAGTAACTGTTTTATATTATTATTTCATCATATAATGAGCCAGAAAAGCTTTAAAACGTCTTTTACATCAATATTTGTGGTCTTTCTTCGCCACTGGCTTTGAAATTTATTTTCAAAATCGCTAAGAAGGGGCCGCGCCAACATGGAATCTCTGACCTCTGGAGCCCCTTTCAAGAGTTCCATGAAATTGTAGGAGTGCTTCAAGCTTCTGCGGGTGCTCGAGTGGTGGACACTTCGGGAAACCTTCAACCACCCGTGGCGTGAAAAAATAGATTCGAGAGTATCTCGTTCATTAACTATTCGTGAGGACGATAAATGGGCCTACACAAAGTAAATAAAGGTTTGGATTTGCCGATTAGTGGCGCCCCAAACCAGGTAATCGAAAACGCTCCCAGTCCCGACCGCGTTGCCATTGTAGCTGCGGACTTCCATGGAATGAAACCAAAGATGGAAGTCCAAATTGGCGACAGTATCAAACGCGGTCAGATTCTATTCGAGGATAGAAAAAACCCTGGAGTCCTATTCACAGCTCCTGCAGCAGGAACGGTCCGCGCGATCAACCGCGGTGCTAAGCGCGCCCTGCAATCAGTAGTCGTGGAATTAAACGACAATGAAAAATCGGGAAACCTAAAGGATACCGATTTTCAGGTCTTTGACTCTTACGACGCCGTTCGGGGAAAAAACATCGATTCCCTTACGGGCGCCGAAGTCAAAGCTCTTCTGATTGAATCCGGACTTTGGACCGCAATTCGAGCCCGCCCCTTTAGTCGAGTCGCAGCAACCCAATCGGAAGCCAAGTCTATTTTCGTTACGGCAACCGATAGCGAGCCATTGACCGCAGACGTGGACGTCGTCCTTGAAGGCAAGCAAGAGGACTTTGAGAATGGCCTAATTGCTGTCTCCAAGTTAACCCAAGGAACCACCTATTTATGTAAACCGGCTAATTCCAAAGTGCGACCAGGGGCGGCAGCTGACAATGTCCAAATTGAAGAATTTGGAGGAAAGCACCCCTACGGGCATGCCGGGTTCCATATCCATACACTCGATCCGGTCAATCGCTCTAAACTCGTCTGGCATATTGGTTATCAGGCTGTTGTCGCAATTGGTCGACTCTTTTCTTCGGGAAAATTGGATGTAGAACGAGTGGTTGCCCTAAGTGGCCCAGCGGTGTCAAAACCCAGATTGCTGCGAACCCGAGAAGGAGCCTCAATCGACAGCCTAAGTGCCGGTGAAATAAAGGACGGGGAAGCAAGAATTCTATCGGGCTCAGTCCTCTCGGGACGCTCTGCCGCAGGTGAAATTCATGGCTACATCGGTCGGTACACGAATCAAATATCGGCTTTATTTGAAGGCCG
>CAXGXL010000699.1:0-2561 GCA_964013555.1 uncultured bacterium | reverse complement strand
ACAATTCAATGGCGGCCGCGCTTGGGTCTACGGGGCTGAGCTTGCTATTGGCCATACTCAGCCACTGGTGGCCGGCCTAACAACAACCCTCGAGGCAGCCTACACCTTGAGTCTCACCGAATTTCGCGACTCTTTTAAATCCAACTTTGACCAATACGGGGAAGTTGCCGTCGGGGACCGCTTGCCCTATGTACCGCGGCATCAGGGGCACCTAAGTGCTGGTCTACAAGGAAAAGGCTTCGCAAAACACCGCTGGGTTCTCCAAGGAAGCCTCGCCTATGTGGGGCAAATGAGAGATGTCGCAGGCCAAGGAACCATTGAAATTACAGAGAAAATACCATCTCATACCGTCTTGGACCTGGTGGGTACCTATACTTTTGCTCCAGGAAATGCTCTTTATCTAAAGGTAGACAATTTACTCAACGAAGCCTATATGGTTTCTCGCCGCCCGTATGGACCGCGTCCAGGAAAGCCCAGACTTGTTATGCTCGGTTACAAGCATCAGTTCACGGACTTCTTATGACCTAAAGATAAAAACCAATGAACATAAAAATATTTATCGGCTTTTCACTGCTTTTTGCGAATGTCCCCAGTCCCATCCAAGCCAATAAGATTTCAGCGCAACTTCAAGAGCTGGCGAAGCTTCGAGCCGAAGTCGATGGACTCAGCCATAGCCTTTCGCAAATACGCACCCAAACCCAAGATGCCAGCCGAGCCGCAGCAGCTCAAATCTCACATTTAGAGCTTCAATTTCGGCAGGCAAAAATTCGTAATGCCACTCTTCGAAAAGAACGCAAGCGAGCTCTTGAACGCATCGCCAAACAAGAAGATCAGCGCAATGCTCTAACCAAGCCGCTAACCGCAACCCTCGATGTTCTGCGTCAACACGTCAAGCGAGGACTGCCCTATCAAAGCCAACGCCGACTTGGGGCCCTAGCGCAAATAGAAAAGGAACTCCTGGTTCAAACTCCCAATCCAGCAAGTGCATTCGCGAAAATTCTTCAATTCGTCGACGACGAAGAAACCCTCACTCGCGAGATTGCTTTAGGCCAGCAAGTGATCTCCATCGGTGGCGGCGAAGTGCTAGTGGATGTTTTGCATGTCGGCATGGCTGCACTTTATTTCGCCACCAAAGACAATCGATATGGAGCGGCTATGTTCGCCCAAGAAGGGTACTCTTTTCAACTCTTCGACTCCGCTAAAGATAGCCAAGCGGTATCGGCCCTTTTTGAGGCGGTTCGAAAAGGCCAGCGCACCGGCTTTGTTCAAATACCACTTCAATTTTCAAACAAGGCAGGTCTTTGATGCAATCTTTCGCACTAGCCCTCCTGCTGGTTTTGTCCGCATCCTCTAGCGCCATGGCAACCACCTTGGAGCAATCCGTCCAACGTGAATTGACCCTCTTGCGCCAAGAACGACGCACTCTCTTAAAACTCAAAGTCGAAGCCGAAGCGACTTCAAAAAAACAAAGCGCTGCGGCCCGAGCAAAACTAGAGAATTTAACCGCCTCGTTGCTTGAGCTAAGGGAAAAAAATCAAACTCTGAGCGAAAAAAACCAATCACCGCTTGGCGCCCCTATTGCCCAGCAGGGACAATTACTAGAACGATCTCTGAATCGGCTTAATAAAGCCCTGCAAAACCTTCCCGCTCCTATTCCAGCAATTACCACTGACTTCGAACGAACCCCAAAAGCGCTCGAAGCAGTACTGAACCAGATTTTCTTAGAAGGAAGCCTCCACATAGAAAAAAATGGTTCTTATTTTGGCGAAAATGGCTCGGCCCGAAAATCAGACATCCTCTGGATCTCCAAGCTAAGTGCTATTGCATTAAACTCCGAAGGCGGGCCACTGCTTCCTACGGAATCCAATCACCTTCACCTCGCGCCCCACCTCAAGCAAGACATCCGAGTCCAGGCTGTCTCTGACGGCAATACACTAGCACAATCCCAAACACCCAAACTTGTAGGTGCTCTGCTTTTCGACCCGGACTTTCCAATCAACAATCAATTTCAGTCCACCCGTGGCCTAATCGACGCCATTGAAGATGGGGGCCTGGTGATGTGGCCTATTTTGCTTCTCGCGTTTTTGGGCGTGTTTATCTGCCTAGAGCGCATCTGGAACCTCCAACGAGTCCACACCAATGCCGCGAAGCTAATGACGCGGGTTGACCAATTCATTCAACAAGGAATGTGGGCACAAGCTGACCAATGTTGCGAGAAAAACCCCGGAGTCGTCGCGAAAGTCATGCGAGTCATTTTGCAACATAGACAATTAACCCGTGACCAAATGGAAGATCGAGCCAACGAGGTGATCTTAACCTCGCGCCCCGAGTTAGAACGCTTTCTTTCGGGCTTAAACGTCATCGCCGCCGTCAGCCCCCTTCTTGGCCTTTTGGGAACCGTCACCGGCATGATTGCCACATTTTTGGTAATTACCCAACACGGCACCGGCGACCCCAAGCTAATGGCCGGCGGCATTTCCGAGGCACTTCTCACAACGCAATACGGCCTCATCGTCGCCATTCCGGCCCTTATGGCGCACTCCCTCCTAAGCCGGTGGGTT
>CAXGXL010000698.1:0-2564 GCA_964013555.1 uncultured bacterium | reverse complement strand
TGGCAAAGCACGTCAAGGGCACCAACAAAAAGGTCATTCTCATTTCGCATTATGGACCGTGGGAAACATTCGAATGGGATCAACCCCAAATAGATAACCTTTGCTCGCTTATTACGGAATACCCCAATAACATCGTAGGCTATATTCATGGGCACGCCCATGCTACCAACCAATACAATTGGTGCGGCATATCCGTGTACAATGTTGGCTCTCCCTATTACCTCACCTACAATTCGGATAGTCGCGGACGATTTACCGTCTTTCGAATCAAAGAAGACGACCAGAATAAATTTCAATTGGTTGCCGCGGATGTTTCTTGGAGCCCAGATGCTTGGCAAACAAATCCAGACGGGGCCTACGATCTGCAAATTAAAACCTGGAACGGGTTTCCCTATAGCGAAGAGATAGAAGTTTCTCCCTAAAGCACAAAGAACTGACTAGAACTTGGCAAACAAAGGACTCTAAAAGAACCTAATGTGAAGGTGAGACAACCATCAGCTTGCCTAAGTTCTCTTAGCGCCAAAAACGCTAAGCAATAGACAACTCATAAATTTCTTTTACCATCTCAGGCTCTACAAATGGATTTCTCGCATTATTTCCTTCAAAGACAAGTTCATCATTTGTAGGACGCCAGAGAAAAGCAGGGTTGGTAGCAGTCCATCCACTGTTGATATGCTCACCATCCACCTTTTCAATCCAATATTCATAAGATTCTACGAGTTCATTATTGAGATATAAATTAGCCATGTAAACACACAGATCCTTGCCGGTGTATGGCCCGTTGAAGCCAACTAATTTATCCACATCAAGATCCGGATCTAAGACTCTTGTTTTGGTAATTTTAGCTTCATCCACTCCTATATTCCATAGGTGACTTCCTGAATCCCTATCCATCGCAAATGGTCGCTTATCGCGAAGCCATTTTTTAGTGTGAATATGGAAATCGCTCGCAGAGGGCTCTGCCTCATCTTCCCGTTCAAAACACACTACCGTCGCCGGATCGATCATCGTCGTTTTCTTATAGGTTTTGAACTCGATCTCTTTGTCTATTCCCAGCTCCCTTACAATCAAACGATTGCCCCTCTCTCTGGAAAATCGTCCTTTCAAACAGTCGGACATGGAGACATTTACCGCCCTTCCTTCGAGAACAGTTCCATCCTTGAGGGTAATTTTGTCTGGGCGATCCCAAAATTTCCAACCGCAATACTCGGTGGACTTGGACTGGCCGTTCACTATCAAGGTCAAGAGGCCCTTAATATCATTGACCGTAAATGTTACACCATCAACCGAAACGTCCCGCTTAGGAGCATCGAATAGAATGCCGGCCAATGCTACCTGATCACAACTTCCCCACCAACCAACGGATAAGACCCCATTCGTGCGCCCGTTTTGACCAAACTGCCGATGGTCATCCAAGATATCAACCTCCACATCTTTATCGAGTGAGCCGCTATTTGTGAAATCAACCCCTGTGGTCCTCTCTGCATCGGACTCCCGAATCAGACCGGACGGGATATAATACCCACTTGGAGTCCCGTCGTTTCTAAGAAAATTCAGCGCAGGCACCAATTCATGTGCTCTTGCACCAGATTGTTTACCTCGCTTTACCCGCAATTCGTCCAATTTATCCAAGCAACCACCCTCTGCCCAGAGATGACGCGCCGGGTTACCTACTCCATCACCCGAGAAATCAGCATAGGGCCAATAGGTTGCAGTCCAAGCTTGTCTAGCGGCTTTGAGATGCCATTGGTTATTCGGTTTACCAGGAGTTGGTGAAGCGCTAAGGGATTCAGACGAACTAGAGATGCCTTGAGTGGATATGCCTACCGCGTCTGCCGACTCGCTAGAAGCAGCATCCACCCTCTCAAAGGTATCAGACGAGGCCTCACGGTTGATACCAGCCGTGCCTTCTACCTCGTTAGGCTCAGGTTCGGGGTCAGAAATTCCAAAAAGCTGAAGGGGATTATAGTCAGACCAACCCGAGCGGACTCGGTTCAGAAGAGCTTCCAACATGTTTCATACTCACATTTTGATCGACTGGCAGATCTAAATTATCGCTTCCGGCACGCCCTGGGTTGTTTGATTTTTCCTCCCGCAATCCGATTTAATACGGCTTTAACTCCAAAAGTACTTAGAACGTTTTGAGGCTTCGGTTTTGATATTTTCCCGGTCAACAAGAGCAATACTTTTGCTTCCATAATCGGCTACTTAGAGGTTGACTTTCGCAGTCAAACCCAGCTCGCAGTATTGGCCCAGGGCTGCACTAATAGCCGCCTTCAGTCCGGCAACGCACAATCATCCATAGAAGCTCTTCGGCGACTCGTTGCTCGGTTTATATTCGCAAGCTCCTCCAACAAGTCTCTCGCCATAAGCTCATAGTAATCTAATTGCACAATTCGAATGAAGGCTCGCGGATTCTCCCGAGAGCGCTGCAACCAGGCGAGCACTCGTTCATTTGCAGCCTCCTCTATCGTATATCTCTCAATGGAGGAGGTTAGATCATTTTGAATAATCTCTTGACTGTATTGCAGATGAGCTTGAATGACCTTCAAGTCTTCTACTGG
>CAXGXL010000697.1:0-2566 GCA_964013555.1 uncultured bacterium | reverse complement strand
CCTGGTCGACAGTGTGCGACCGACCGATCTTCTGGCGCGCTACGGCGGCGAAGAGTTTGTGATCGTTTATCCTGCTACGTCTTTGGAACATGCAGTTGTAGCTTCAGAACGCGTCTGTGAAGCGGTTCGAGCGCTTAATCTGAAGACGCCTGGAGGCGCCGATTTAAGGGAGGTTACAATATCTATCGGTGTATCGGAGATGGCTGGAGAAGATACCATGCAAACCTTTCTTGAGGCGGCTGACCGAGCGTTGTATAGTGCTAAGGAGGGAGGGCGGAACCGCGTATGCAGTTCAGTTGGTTAGTTTGAGTCTTCGTTTGGTAGACCTGCTCGCGAGTACGGTATTAGTCGAGTAGAGTGGGGGGAATAAATGACGAGGTCACAAAAATACTGCCCTTTTTTGTAGCGTATTTCCTGCGTGAGAGCGGGAGCGCTAAAGGTTCCAAGTCGTCGCTACAGGTGCCGAGCTTCTTCCCCCAATACCGGTTCTTGTAGCGGCGATGGAACAGCCATCGCTTTCTTGTTTGGAGTTACCACAGGGGTAAAATCAGAAGGCTGGGATATCCATTTCGATGGCGCGGCATAGGATAGCGCTACGAGATGGCGGCCTTTTGCTGCAGCCCTCAAAGACAGATTGGGGCGAGTTGTTTTGCGGTGGTGAGAATTTCTTCGCAAACGGGCTCAATGTCTTAAAAGAGGATGGATGACGTTTTTGGGGCGCCGGGCCGACAGTGGCGTGTTTTGGGGAACCAACTTCACCAATTCGTTGCGAAGAGTATTGAAAATCAGGTGCTTACCGAACCTTCAAGCGCTTTGGGATACATTGCGGAGTAGCTAAAAGGCTTCTTTTCCATTTCTTTTTGGAGTTCTGCTAGGTTCTCTCGGTACCTTTGCATACATGCGGCTCCCTTTTCATCTAGGGCTATGTGGGACACGTCGTCCATTAGTTGATTTAATGGAATGAATGTCAGAACCGAGGTATTGATATAGCGTTGATAAACATCGACGGGAACGTTGGAACCGTCCGCAGGAACAAGGCTCGGAATATACTGGTGCAGTGTAGTATAGTTCCAGGTTATGTTTCCTACATTTTCATGTTCTACCGAGCCAGTATGAATCAAAAGCGTGCATAGCTTCGCGATGTTCTCTTTGGTAATGGTTGGAGCATACTGAGTCACTCCATTGGGGATGTATTTATTGAGTGCCGCGTACCATGCCTGTATTTGCGGATCTTGCGCGATTGCTTCGTCGGACTCGTAGTAGGCATCCAGGTAGGAGCTTACGTAGTCTTGAGTTATCTTCCAGAGTTTGGTGGTATTCTCAAGATAAGGGTATTCAACCTCTGAATCAGCTTCGAAGCCTCTCATTTCTGCATCGAGAGCTGGATCCATTTTTCGGATGTCGAAGCCATCTGCGTAATCCTTCATCAACTTTTGAATGGTGTCTTTGTTGTAGCTGAATATTTTGGGGAATACTGAATCGTCGTTTTTTACAAGGTTTGAAGCTTTGTAATTGTTAGTCGAAAGTGTTTGGTGCAGGTGGGGATGAATTAAGGCTCGTACTGGATGTTGAGCATCGAGCGTATTTGTGGTTACGCCTGCGTAGGTTCCGGCCACTAAGAGGTGGGTGTCTGTTAGATGCCGAACGACCGTGGCGTCCGTAGAGAGAGTGCAAAGAGCTATTTTTTGTACGGCTTCCCAGCCGGGGCCGTCTTTGGGATAAACTCTCCCCTGATACTTGATGTATCGAGTGTTCATTCGTTTTTCTTCGGGAGAGTATTCCATAAAAACGGATCCGCCGAGTGCCTTGAGTCCGTCGCGAACAGCGATATTGGAGTAGCGCTCTAAGTCGATTTTGTAGAGATTATCAGCACCCGGTACTTTTTCCACATATGCCGCGAAGGGTCCGCTCAGTGCCATGGTGCCCACAATATCATCTGGTCGAGTCGCTATTTCGGGCGGAATTACTGGGGCGGGCAAGAGGGCCTTGTATTTCTCAGGGTAGGCCTCTTCTAGCATGGCATCAAAATTAGATGAAATCGGAGGCATTCCTTCCGAATTGATCGGCATCGCACTAGAAAGCCATCTGATTGCTGCGTAGAGCATCTGCTTTGCTTTTGATTTCTCTGCTTCTGGAACATCTTGGGTTGTATGAATATTGTCGATAGCTACGGCCGGATCTAAGTCCTTGAGTGTAACCATTTTGAGTTTTTCATTTTTTGGTTTGGCAATTGGAAGCAGTTTTGCAGCCTTGAACGCCAAGGAAACAATAGACGCCCACATGTACTTTTTCGCATTGTACCAATAGCCGGGTTGGGGGATATCGTTGACGGCTAGGGCTTCTTGTGGCTTTTCAACTGCAACCGGATTGGGGGTATTTCTTACAACCCCTATTGAACTCGTACCACGGGTTGTCGTGCTTTCGAACCTATCGGCAGGTTCTGAGTTGACGGAGCTAGATGAGGTTCCTACATTTGAAGTCACTGAAGACTGCGGGGAGGTTGTTGCGCTATTTCGAAGGGATAAGGCATCGATGCTCGACATAAATTTCTCCTGAGAAATTTCCG
>CAXGXL010000696.1:0-2566 GCA_964013555.1 uncultured bacterium | reverse complement strand
TTTGTGCAGGTGTTATGAACAAGAAAGCAATCTGAAATACATCTCTGGCTTGATTGGGGCTCGTAGCCCGCACAAATCCATTAAGTCGGCAAAGTTGCCCGATAATATTTGTTCTAAGCAGCTTCTCAATCTCGAAAGGGCGAATGCTAGATTCAAGATTCAATGGATTCAATACCGATAAAAAATGCCCTGCGCCGAAATCAAAAGACGCCAGTTGCATAAACCAAAAGGAAAACTGTAGAAAAGGGGGGAAGTGCTTTTGCTATAGTTCGGGCAACGGGAAGATATTTTTTTATCTTCAATGTGTAACCGGCGAGATGCCGTGTGGGCAAGATTGTTCGGGCTTAGGGCCCTACAAACACTGTGTCAACCAACCTTACCTGGGAAGGCGTGATTAGGTCCTGTTTTTTTGGTGCGGCGGTCAAGTTTTTAGGACTACCTTGGAACACCGTGGCTTATTTCGGTTTTATAGATACCAATACTGAAGGCAGTTATTGGACTTTTGCTCATGAAGGCATCGCATTGCGTGTTGTTTCGATTTGATAAAGATTACCAAATCGAAACAACATTCTTAGGGGGCGAGTGAGTAAAGCTAGAGCTGGAGTAAGCCTCCGAAAAAGATCGCTCTTAGAGACGCGGGCCCAAAGCTGTCAGGGCCTTTAGAACTTGGTCATTGTCGGGATTACGTACCGTTTGGGCCAGGGCGTTGGCATATTTCCAGATGTTGCCACTGGGGTTTTTAGCATCTACCATGACCGCCTTAACATCATTGGGTTTCGGGCGGTCTTTATTAAAACCCGCCGTTGCTTTATCTAAGAGAGACTTGCCCTTTCCAGCAGGCCAGGGTCCGATTGAGTTATTGGCCGGGGTAATAACTACAATATTGTTTGCAAAAGCAAAGCCAACCGTATTGGCCCCTTCGGCGATGGTTACCGTCGAATACTTCATAAGAGAATTAAAGTCAGCCGGAGCCAAGCCCTTAGTCCACACCAAATAAAGGGGCTTAGCTGCAGTAAATGCAGCCTTGTTAAAACTCGCCCAAGCGGCCACCGTTGTCTTAGCGCTTACAGTTGGGCTCAACTTTTCCGTAAGAAACTCTGTGATTGCCGCATCGGTGCAGGGCGTAGCCGCCTTATAAGCGCAAATAGCCTGTCGGGTAGAGCCTCGAATAACCAGAATGTAGTAGAGCTTACCCTTTATATTTGCCGGCCTGGCCTGTAGGGCAGAAAGAGCCGCTTCAACCCCTACCGAAACCTCTGGCCAATCGTGCTGTCCCCCAGCACCGGGATCCATATACTGGTAATGAAGCACTAGCTCAGCATCTTTGGAAACAATTTGTGCTTTCGTAACAACGGTCTCGCTGAAGGCCGTCTTCGAAGCATCATCAAATAAAACCTTTAAAGCGGCGTCTTGGGTTTGACTCGGAACTTTTGGGACAAAGAGATTCTGGGCAAAAACATAATTTTCTTGCTTGCGAGCCGCACCGGCAAGGGCACGACCGGTTGAAGTCAGGTACGTAACCTGCCTGTCGCCCTTACAACGGAGCATGCGCTCTCCACCGCCCCATTTAAAAGGCTGGAGCACAACCAAGCAGTTGGTTTTTAAGGCGCCAAGTAAATCATCGGAAATGGTGCTTTTATCCATAGCACCAGCAAAGGCGTAGGGGACATCCGCTAAGGCTCGATTCGGATTGTTTTTAGGGATTTCCTCCAATCCCGCGTGGTTTTCGATAATGAGATTGACGGTTATCCGAATGGGTCGATCGCTCGCATCTTTTCCGGCATCCAATTGAATAGCCTGCCCATTACCGCAATTTTGCGCAGTGGGAGTAATTCCTAGAATTCTACAAAATTTAAAGAGGGTTCCATCCTCGTCAGTGGGATCGGTGGTTGCAATGATGGCCTGAAAACTGCCGCGGTATCCATGCTTAGAGGCCATGCTGACCATCAGCGCCTTGGCCGCAGCTTGATGCCCGGAGCCACCTCCGCTATCGACAGCAAGGCGAATAGACTGAGGTGCCGCAGCCCCCGTTAAAGCAAGAGGGGCCGCAAAGCTGGATAAAGGTAAAAAGAAGCTACAAACGAGGCATGCTCCCGTCATAAATCATATTCTCAAAGCACTAATCAAAGACATAGAAAGACACTCCAGAGTGAGTAAATAAAAGAATTCGTTCACCGCAAGTAACAAAGATAAATACCCAGAGCAAACCCAACCGCGATTCTAGCCGTGAAAAGGCGCTCCAGAAAGGGCCCTCGGGAGATTGGCATCTTGGCGGCTTATCAACCTAGGGTATTGGGTAGCTTTAATCTGTCGGTGCCGACCGGTTTTGGGCCATAAAATGCCAAAGCCCAAAAGGGTCGCTGCCCCCAACCATAAAGCCAGCTTCTGCTCGCTGAATTTAATTAGAATTAATGAAGCAGGAATTAGGGCCATATTAAGGAAGCTATTAATATTGGGGAGTTAAGCAGTATCGTCCTAGTTCCTGCTTCATCACGCTTCACGCTTCACGCTTCAGGGTACGGATGATATCGGAGGTGTCTCGTTCCACATAAAGATGCATATGGTC
>CAXGXL010000695.1:0-2569 GCA_964013555.1 uncultured bacterium | reverse complement strand
TTTTTGAGTTTAAATCCAGTCCAGCAAAGAGGTACCCAACACATGAATCGTCAGTAAATCCACGCTACCGGCAGAGAGAAATGACGAAATCTCGACGGGAACAAAGATAGAGTCGGTGCTCCGCACAGAGGCATTTCTTATTAGGAGCTTCTTTACCATTGGAAACGAAGAGTAACTTACCACCGGCAGGCTATCCGCCATTCAGATAAGCACTCGACTTAACTTACTTTGTGGGGCTGCTACGGCCAGGGGTCTGAAACATCTTGCTCCGCGGGTGTAAATAGCGGTGACAAACGAATTCAACTCTCCGGTTAGCCAGTCTGTTCGCCTTAGTCGTATTCGGTTTCAGTGGGCGCATGTCCGCGTAGCCCGCTGCACCAATCCGTTTGGGGTCTAGCCCTCCAACTTCCACGAGATATCGCATGACCGCGATTGACCTCGAGGTGGAAAGTTCCCAATTCGATGCAAAACGATTCGTGTTTATCGGAGAATTATCGGTATGCCCTTCAATTAATATTTGACATGGGAAGCCCGCCAGTAATTTGGCCACGTCATCCAAGATAGGGAAGCCCGCAGCGCTGAGCTTGGACCCGCCACCGGAAAAAAACGCTTGCTCTTTAACCCGAATGATAAGTCCCTTCTCATTGGTTTCTGTCTGCATTTGTTTTTCAAGCTTTTTTGTTTGAATTAAGTCGCGGACCTTTCGCTCCATTTGCTCCCTTTTCTTTAGCGGGCCGCCGTAGAGCAACCGCTCGATTTCTGATAACATCTTGCTTCTGCGAGCAATCATCGCAGGATGAAAATTACCCGAATTTTCCTCTTGGTATCCAAACGCATCCTTAAGTGAACCCGTCACGGACTCGAACTTTACAACATCCATATTGGCAAAAGACAAAATCAACACGAAAAAACACAAAAGCAAGGTAACAAGGTCGGCAAAGGTAGTCATCCAACGCGGGGAACCAGCTGGTGGGCATTCGCATTCTTCTTGCTCAACATCCATTGCTAATTAATCCTCGAGATCTTCACGCTGGTCTGGAGCCAAGAATCCTTCGAGTTTTTCTCGGGTAATCATTGCGTTCTCCCCTTTGACTATCGACTCCATGCCTTCGATAATTAATCGCATATTAGAGGATTCAACCTTGGTTCGGTCCTTAAGCTTGTCTGCAATGGGGATACAGACAAGGTTGGCAACTAACGCTCCGTAAAGGGTCGTTAACATCGCTACTGCCATTGCGGGACCTATGGTCGAAGGGTCATCAAGGTTCTGTAGCATTTGAACCAACCCAATCAACGTACCAATCATTCCCATCGCGGGAGCAGCCATTCCCATAAATTCAAATAGGGACCGAGCCATGTCGTGCCGTTCCTCTAGGGATTTTAATTGCTCGTTTAGCGTCTTACGAATCGTTTCAACCGGAACTCCGTCAACCGCCAACCTAACTGCTCGCGACAAGAACGGATCGTCAATCTCCAGCTTCTCCAACGAGAGCAAATCATCCTTTCGAACTCGCTGTGCATAGTCTCGTAAAGTTCGCGTCGTCTCTTCTATTGAAGGGGTTTGGTCGAACACCGCCTGAAGTGCGACCCTGAAAGACCCTATGACCCGCCGAAAAGGTTGCGATATAAGTACCGTAGAAAAGGTTCCTCCGAGAACAATAAGCAAGGAAGGCACGTTGAAAAACATCATCAACGAGCCGCCATAAAGCATAGAGGCCACTACTACGCCCCAGCCAAGAACCACACCTATTACGGTACCGAGATCCAACTATTCTTCTCCGCTACATAAAACCTTAACTGTATCAATACTCCGAATCAGCCCATCCCGCACTAGCGAATACATACTGCAATAAATCACACTTCTGCCAAGGCACAGCACCTTGCGAGAACGCGGAACAAATGCCCAAATAAAACCAAGCCCAGCATAGAAAGAGCAAAAGCAAGCGCCCCCACTCCATTATGCATCAATAACGATTAACGTTTCAAAGTAACCGCCTCCGATAGAAGTTCGTCCGCGGTACGGATCGACCGAGAACTCGCCTGAAAGCCCCGTTGGAAAGAGATAATCTTCACGAACTCTTCGGCCAGTTGTACGTTAGAATTTTCTAGGTTGTAGTCAAAGATAGTCCCTCTACCCTGGACGCCTGCGAGTCCCACCAAGGCAACGCCCGACTCGTAGGACTCAGCCCAGTTTCCCGCGTCATGACGGATCAGCCCTTGGTTGTTGATAAACCGAGCCACCGTAACGGCTCCCATTACTCGTTCCTCCCCGTTCGAAAAGTTCCCCATAATGGTGCCGTCAAGCCCAACGTTCAAACCTACCAAATCCCCCGAAGCGAGGCCATTTTGTGCAACGCTAGCAACTGATGAGGCCGAATCAACGGAAGTGGACCCCTCAAGCCCGGTGGAGCCCCCCGTAATGGTCGGCCCGAAGCTGAACGCAATCTCCCCTGCTTCCGCATTCATGAAGTTGAAATTGTCCTGAGCAGCATCTTGAGTCGAATTGACTAGAGCTCCGCTTTCATTGAACACAAGGCTCCCACCAGCGACCTTCACATTTTGGCCAGCT
>CAXGXL010000694.1:0-2572 GCA_964013555.1 uncultured bacterium | reverse complement strand
ACCTCTTAGGAGACAACCATGCTTAGCCCCCTCGCAACCCCCGGCTCCTCGCCAGTGGTCCCTAAAACCTCAGCTCCACTAGAAACATCAGCTCAGGTAAAACCCCAATCACCTTCCAATTCGGATAGCTTCGTCTCTTCCAGCAGCTCTCTTAGCACGGCCCCTACGGTCTCAAAACCCTTTGTCGAACCCAGCTGGACGTTCCCTCTAGATGGCACGACCCAAGGCGTCACCAACGATAGCAAATTTTACGTATCGTATATTCCCAAACGGATTGGGGCCTTTTTTAAGGCTGGGTTAGTCACTTTGGTCATCGCCGCGAAAAGGCTTCAAAACAGCTTCAAACTCTTAACCCAAAGCGCCCCCCAGCGAGTGGAAATAACCAAGCACGAAGGCGTTCCCGGGGTACTCAACGTGCGCCCCGAAGAAGAAGCCGACTTTCTTAAGTACCGCTCTCCCTTGTACACCAACGTGGCTACTGCCGGCGTTGCAAAACAAGACGCTCTAGACAGCTGTGGCCGTCAAACAATAAAAGTGGTCAATGATGAGAATTTCAGAAAAATGATTCTCCACACCCCACTAAGCCATGCACTGCCTCTAGACCCAGACAACCCTCACTTTTACAAACTCGACCTAAGCGTTCAATTCGCCATCGACACCAAAGAAGGCACCAAGTACCAGGTCAAAACCGTTCGCATCCCAGTCAATCCCGCTAGCACCGCCAAACCGTCTATTGAATTGGACACAGGTAAAATCATTGAGGGTCCAGCCCCTGGTGAAAAGAGTCAAGAATGGGAGCTTGCGAAACTTTACTTTCAAATGTCTTGGGCCCATGCGGTGGTTGGACTCTTTCATACTTGGGTTCACTTCGGAGTACCCGATGTTGCCGCTGCCTCTCTAACCAACGGCGTCGTTGATGGAACCATCAAAGAAGGCTCTACCCTCCACAGTCTTTTAAGCCCCCATCTGCGCTTTACAATGAGAATCAACAACCAAGCGCTTCACGTAGGCAGATTCTCAGCCGAAGAGCCCCTGCAGATGGAGCACGAAGAATTCACCAAAACCATCGCTAAACGAGTGGTGGCGGAAGAAATTCAAGTCCCCCGCGACAGGCGTTCCGCTTCCCCATACGAGTATTTTCTACACGAATACAAAAAGCCAATTAGAAAATTCGTAGAGAGTGTAGCCCACACCATCGATGCTGACGAATACAAGGCTTGGCTCGCGCCCCTTGTTGAAAACTACCCTCAATTGGCCAAGGCCTCAATGGAAGAAGTCCTAACCCACCTTATTTGGCAGGTCTCCGTGGTTCACTCTTCGGACCACCACGCGGCGTACAAATTCAGAAACTACGGCGTTTCGAGCATTCCGAAAAAATTCTCCGACGTTACCGCTCAAGAGCGGACCGATCCTACAAAACTGGTCGACTCGGCTACCACAACCAATTTTAGAACTGCGGTTGATATCTTTGCAAAGCATTTAGAGCTTCACCCTGATCTCGATAACAGAACCGTTTCGGCCAACTACGCCTTTCAAGGCGAAGCCGAGAAAAGAGCAGCTCAGACGCTTAAGTCGGATTTAGTTGCCTTGAACGCGCGGATGGCACAAGAAGCCGTTCAATTCTGCCCCTTAAACACGATGTTGCAATCGGTTTGCTTCTAAGGTTTACGTGAAGCTTTTCTAAATCACCCCCTGGCCGCTCGTTCGCTGAAGGCGGTCAGTCCTTAGGATTGAAGAGCAATGGCTCTCGAATCCTCGGCAGGAAGCTCAGGTAACTCGCCAAGAAAACGGTCTGGATTCTCCAACGTCTCGCGAAAGGTCTGCATGCCGTATTTTGAGGTTAACCCATCGTCGATTCGCTCGTCGTAGGTCCATCGCAAATGCAACGTTTTTTGCGCAATGACCCTGCCATTTTCCACCACAGGGCGCTCTTCGATACGGCCTACCATCAAAAAGAGGGGGCAGTTTCCGTACTCATAGAGGTGATGAAATGCGGGGCGCATGCCCAAGCTTCCAAGGTTCGCAATAAACATGCTGGTATAAAAACCATCCTCTTCCATAAATGGTCGGGGCAAAATATTATTATCATCTAACCAGCGTACGACTGAGGCGGCTTGCCTCATCAATGGTCTCGGAAAGAGACTAAAAAGGTCCAACTCTTGGTCGGCACTGGTTTTCTTTGTAGACCGCTCAACGCGAATCGAACCATTTATACGAGAGCAAAGGTCGTAAAAACTCTCGTTATCATCATCCATTCGTAACTTAACTGCGGCCAACTTCGCTTCTTTGTCTAACTTCTTACGTTTCATACTAAAGGTAAGAGCTCTGTGATTGCGGCGATAAAGTCGACTACCGGAGACAAACTGATTCATTTTGGGATTTTCTTTCAAAGCACGGTCACCCGCAGCTACAAGAAGGTGAATCACATTGATATCCATAGCGTATTCATAACGAGCTCGATCGATATAATCGAGAAGGGGTGCAGCCTTAACGTAGTCATCGTAGTAACAGGCAGATTCGTTGCGTCCCGGCATGATATACGGCATGATTTTGCGATAAGGATGAATATCCT
>CAXGXL010000693.1:0-2578 GCA_964013555.1 uncultured bacterium | reverse complement strand
TGAATGAACGGCTGTAGAAAAATCTTCTTTTTTTGTTAGGGGCTACGGTGGGGAGAATGAGTCTGTTCAATGCCCAAGAAAAAAGCTCAACTCGATTCCTGGTATTTCTAGGTTAGGTTTTTTAATCGGTTTTCAATGCAGAGGGGAGAGTAAGACGAGCTTGAAGGAGTCGCTTCGTGTTTCGCTGCGCTCCTCGTCTTGCGCAAACCACTCAAATTGACGCATAAAGAACAGTCATGAAGACAATAAAACCCATTCTTTTTTGCTTGAGCTTGGTAGCTACCTCTTTTTCTATGGTCGGATTGATCCATGGCACAAAGGCTAATCCTTGTGCTTCCCCCTATATTACGGTCAAGGGGTTCTTGGATTACCTTCAGCCCAATTCCTATGACCGAGCTAAAGCGGCGCTTTGCTTTTCCAGAGCCGGGGGAGTAACTCAAAAACAAGCTGAACAATTGGCAGTTAACTTATTGGAGATTCTCGACGGGAAGGGGCTCTTTATCGACATTTCAAGACTGCCTGTTGATAGTGAATTTCGGGATACTCAGGGACTTTCTCGCTACCAATTAGCGGTAACTCAACCGAATATTTACTTGGTAAAGAATGGGGCTCGGTGGGAGTGGAGCGATGAAACCATTCAGGCCATTCCTGAACTTCATAAGGAGCTATTCGTATATAACATAAACGATGTGGTTCAGGATTTGCCGACGTGGTTGCGAGGTAGTTATTTCGGAGTATCCGTCTGGCAACTCTTGGGTTTGGGGATCTTGGCTCTTTTGTGGTTTATTGTGCGAGTCGTAGTCTCGTTTTTGGTTACCGGCCAGATTCGAACCTTTATGAAGCGTGTGAAGATCATGTGGGGCGAGGAGCTTTTGGCTACCGTGGGCAAGCCTATTGGTACTCTAGGAGCGACGGCAATTCTAATTTTACTATGGCCGCTCTTACGTTTTCCGGTTCAGTTCAATAAGCTGGCCCTGGCGGCATTTCGGGCCGTCGTTGCCATCTCCATTGTATGGATTCTCTACCGTATTGTAGATCTTTTTACCTCCTGGCTGACTCAGAAGGCTGAGGCGAGTGAATCGAAACTCGATGACCAGCTGGTTCCCTTAATTCAGCGGGCCCTTAAAGTTTTTGTTGTTTGCATTGGCCTTGTATTTGTTTTGCAGAGTTTGGACTATGATGTTGCGGGACTCTTAGCGGGACTTGGAATTGGCGGTCTTGCTTTTGCGTTAGCTGCTAAAGATACACTGGCTAATATTTTTGGCTCAGCGACCATTTTTGCCAGTCGCCCGTTTCAAATAGGGGATGCGATTAATGTGGGCGGAGTGGAAGGAATCGTGGAAAGCGTTGGCTTTCGTTCAACTCGAATTCGAACCTACAATTCTTCGGTGGTCACGATTCCAAATGCAAAAATAGCTGATTCTGTAGTGGATAATATCGGGGCACGTCGATTTCGTCGGTTTAGGACATTATTGGGACTTACTTACGATACTACCCCCGAGCAGATACAGGCATTTGTTGAAGGTGTGCGTGCTATCATTAAGGCTTCCGATGGAAGCAGGAAAGATTATTACGAGGTTCATTTTGTGGAGTTCGGCGCTTCGTCTTTGAACATATTGGTGCATATGTTTTTCGAGGTTTCGAGTTGGACCGAAGAGTTAACTTGTAAGCACAATCTTCTTTTGGAGATCATGCGACTGGCGGAGGATTTAGGAGTTACTTTTGCATTTCCGACGCAAACGTTGCATTTAGAGTCCGTAGCGGAGCCCATTTCGCATATACCAGCTGCGGTACCGCCAAATGAGGACCTGATTAAGGCTGTTCAGGCCTTTGGCCCAAATGGGGCATTGTCTAGCCCTTCCGGCAAGCTACTAACCAACGGGTATCTCCCAGAATAGCTAGAGTCTTTTGTTCGGGCGGTTAGAGCGTTAAGGTTTAGCCTCATGCATTCCTAAAACTATGAAAGCAGCTGGATTCGTTTTGGTGATTCAGAGCCCCTTTTTGCGCATCCACCGCAGGGCGGCATCAAAAGTATCGTCTTTATTTGCGGTGCGTGGGATTAGGACATCGGGAACGATTCCTACTCCATCAATCATTTTTCCTTTTGGGGTTCGATAACGAGCTACAGTCAGCTTTATTCCCGATCCATCGCTTAGCTTCACGATAGTTTGAACGGAGCCCTTTCCATAGGTTTTTTCACCGAAGAGTCTCGCTCGATTATTATCTTGAAGAGCACCTGCTACGATTTCAGAAGCGCTTGCACTAGAGCGGTTGATTAAGATGAAGAGTGGTAGGTTTTGAGCAATGACTTCTTGAGTCGCCTCTTGGCGACTAAGTACCTTATCATTTCTTCCTAAAGCACTTACGATGGTGCCTTTTTCCAGAAATAGATCGCTTACGTTGACCGCTTCATCAAATATTCCTCCCGGGTTGTCGCGTAAGTCAAGAATCAATCCTCTTAGGCTCTCTTGGCTCTTTAATTTGCTGCGTAGTTCATATCCAACACCCCGAGCGAAATTTCTTATTTTGACGTAGTGAATTCCGTCTCCCAGACCTTTGTGCTCGAGTGGCACGGCTC
>CAXGXL010000692.1:0-2580 GCA_964013555.1 uncultured bacterium | reverse complement strand
TCATCACCAGTACGATTCTTACTTGGTTTGACTTTGTACCGCGCATTCTGGCCATGCCAAAATACCCCGTCAATGCCTACAGCTCTCTTCCGGCTTCATTTCCTTGGCCTGCGAGCATCGCGCCTCAGGTTGGCTTGGTTCTTTTCGTCCTTGCGGGTTGCTCCTTAGTCTTGTTTCGCTTGCGGTATCGATGGTTGATGCTCTTTGCCACGCTTGCTTTTACCCAGTCTTTGGCCATTTATTGGTCTTTTTTTGGGTCAGCTTCCCACGGTTCGCAATTACCCCTGCTAGCACTTTGGACATTAGCGATCTTTCGCCTGGGCAAAAGTATGAATCCTGGGCCATGGATTATGTCCTTACAAATTCTAATTGGCTTGATGTTCATGAGTGCCGCCTACTTTAAGTGGACAACGAGCGGCGTTTATTGGGCTGCCGGGTACGAAATGCAACGAAGGATCTTCGTCAGTTATTCCGTCGACGGCATAGCCTTCCCGTTTTTTCTGCCCTACCTGATGTCCTCAACCTCCCTAGCCACCATTTCAGGTATTGTAGAATTGCTCGCTCAAAGCGCCTGCCTCCCGCTCATTGTAGCTTCTTTTGTTAGGCCAAAAATGCGTTTTCTCGCGGGCCTCAGCGCTGTGGTAGCGGCTGCGGGTATTCACTTAGGCATGAACTTGTTTTGTTTTCAGTTTTTTCCATTAAGTCTGGTTCTTTTGGTACCCCTGAAAAAACAAGAACAACCTACCCGGGCGAACCTCCAGACATTGGGCTTTGCTGCTATAGTAGCACTTTGTATCGCGACTGCGTTTTATCCGAAAGGCAATCTCTCAAGAAAGGTATTTCCTCTGACCTACTACCCGATGTACTCCACATCAGGGTATCCATTGAAAGTGGTTCGCTTACGAACGACAAATTACGAAGCACTGGGGCCCATTCAAAAAGAGTTCTTTCATCATTTCGGCAAGCACCCACTTGATGAGCACACGATTCAATTTGCGCAAGCCCACGGTGTTGCCCCTGAGAAACTCATCACCGTGTCTTATACGTTGAAGTCATTTCGCGAAAATCCCACGAGCTTATCCTCAAGCCCGGCCGAAACAAAAGAGAATCAAAAGCAATAGTGGTGGGATACTTGCCGGCGAATCTGAGAATACCAAGCTTTCTCGTCCCGAAGGCCCCCTCCATCCACCGCACAATTCACAACCTCGAATAACGTAATCACACCAACTTCGACTTTACGATTTCTCATCAGAAATTTCGTCAGTCACGCTAAATATCTCAGTTAGGGATTCTAAACCATGGGCAATTCCCATTAGAAAAATTCCATGATGAGCACCGAAATCACCGCGCTCGATGTCCTCAGAAATAGTCTCATAGGCTTCCGTAAACCCCGTATAAACCAACACTGCAGCAATAACGAGTTTTGTGTATGGACTCTGCAAGAATCTCTTTAGGTAATTCATATCAATCTCCCCCTTATATCCAAATGTACCACCTCGCCCCTTCAACAAGAAACGATTATTAACTGACATATCGCGATGGCCTCATTGCATTCAAGCGGATATTTCAACAGAGCGGCACTAATCGACCACAGAGACAATCGGCGCTTTCGCCTCTGCGAATCGGTTTCGTCCAAACTTAAAAGGTGCAGCAAAACTAAAAGAGATTTGAGAGCTCTTCATCGAAAGTGACCCCGACAAATTCTACGGGGAGGGGATCCGGCTAGCAAAAGCAATAGTGGAAGCAAAATTGATTGTCGTATGAAGCTCAGGAAAACGCCACAGCATGTTGGAATCGAAGGGCCTCGGCCACTATAGTTTTACCCCCGCCGAAATCACGAAGGTCATTGTTACTGATGCCAACGGCGACAAGAACATTGATTTCGTGGTTCACGGAATCCGAGATCAACAAAAAGTTATTTTGGCCCCGACAACAAAAGTCCATTACCAGCATAAACTAGAAAGCGCCCAACCGATCCTAGTGGGTGGCTCTTTGAACCTATCACCTTCCAATCCGTGAATTCCGACTTCTTATTCAATTTCAATAACTTGTTCCCGATCTTCTGGCTAAAAAAACATACCCGGCGGTAGATAATTTCTTTAGGAAGGCTTGCCAAAAGGCTCACAATCAAAGAACCTCCCCTATTAGATTTGGTTGGGGAATCAAGTTCACAACGAACCGGTATCGGCGTTCTTCTCTGTGAGCATTGCCCAAGAGGTTTCATGGCCAATTCTTGGAGTTTAGTTGCATCCAATGGTTGGTTTTAACTTCTGAGGCACAAGTGCTCAGTGGAGAATTTATGATGGTCGTAAAAAAGAGATGGTACATACTATGCGCACTCATTCTGTGCGCCGCATGCGATAAAAATGGTGACTTACTCAAACAAGTTCCGTCCGACGAGATGGACTGCTTAGCCGACGCTGACTGCAACAACGATGATTTGTACTCGGACCCGCCCGCAAACAACGATGCTGCCCCAGGGCCTGAACTCGATTCGGAAACCGGTTTCGAGACCGGTGTAGAAACCGCAACTGAAACCGAAACTGAAACCGAAACTGAAACCGAAACCGAAACTGAAAC
>CAXGXL010000691.1:0-2580 GCA_964013555.1 uncultured bacterium | reverse complement strand
TGGTTGTTGGCGTGATGGAAGTTCATATAGCGCTTTACGATAACGAGTCGTTAAAGTTAAAGCGGTCTGTGGTGAAGCGCATTGTCCACCGCACTCAAAATAAGTTCAATGTTGCGGTAGCAGAGGTTGAGGAGCAGGACGCCCTTGACCGGGCTGTCTTGGGTTGTGTGGTTGTGGGCAATGACCAGCGTTTTTTACGCTCGGTGCTAGATAAGATGGAAGATTTTATTGAGGGCCTTGGCCTGGCTGAAGTGCTTGATGCTCCCAAGACCATTGAGCATTTTTAATCCATTATCGCTTAATGTTGTATGTTATACCTTTGTAAGTAGTGCTTTATTTGGTTGCAGGGATTGGTCTGGGGATCGATGAGCTCCGCATTCCAATCACATGCCCTGGCAGCCTCAATATTCTCTGGTGAATCGTCGAAAAAGAGAAGCTGAGTTGGGGCGACATTTAACTCCGATTGGACAGCTCGGTAGATTCTGGCATCTGGCTTGGACAGTCCCATGGCAAATGAAGTGAAATACTTATTAATCGTGAGGATGCTCGGGTAGGTGGCAAGAATTTTCCAGTGGTCGGCACAGGTGTTCGATAAAACCGCCATATCCTGGTTTTGTTTTTTCAGGTTTTCAATGAGTTCTAAGATTTGTGGATACTCGCCTATGAGGATTCCTCGGTGTGCTTTGAGGCACTCTTTGGGACTTAATCGACCTCGCGTAAGCTTTGAGAGCTGAGTAGCAAGCTCGAGTACGTCAAATCTGCCAGCGTGGTAGCGATGGTAAAGCTCCTTTATTTCGGGTTGAATATCAAGGCTATCCGCGGGCCCTATTAGGTTCACTCCATGGCAGGCCTCTTGCCAGGTACGTTTGATTTGAACAACAACCCCTCCGAGGTCAAATAGGATGAACTTCATTTACGATGTCTCCGAAAAATTGCCAGTGGCTTGTGTTATAAACCGACGAATCGAATGTAAGGGGATATGGTGTTGCAGACAACAATTCATGCGGGAGCGGAATCTCCCAAGCAAAAGGTGGTTGCGGTGAGCAGTGAGCAAGAAAAGGTTGAAGAGTTGCGTAAGGCGTTAGAGGAACATTCCTACCGTTATTATGTTCAAAACTCTCCTTCAATTTCGGATGCCGAATACGACAAAATGTTTCGGGAGCTTCTTCAATTAGAGGAGCGGCACCCCGAGCTTCAGTCTCCTACTTCTCCGACTCAGCGGGTTGGTGCACCGCCTCTGGATATCTTTGAGCAGATTGAACATCGCTATCCTATGCTCTCTTTAGGCAATGCTTTTGACGATGATGAGCTTCGGGAGTTTGATGCTCGGGTGAAGCGGCATTTAGGCTTGGATGAGGGTGCTACGGTGGATTACGTTGCGGAGCCTAAAATCGACGGTCTGGGCATCGAACTTATTTATCGGGATGGGCGCCTCGATGTTGCTTGCACGCGAGGTGACGGGCGGGTTGGTGAAGACGTTACCGTCAATGCCAAAACCATTAGCACGATTCCATTACAATTACGGCACCCCATTGCTGGCATATTTGAGGTTCGCGGAGAAGTTTTTATCCCTAAAAAGGCTTTCTCTCAACTTAACGAGGAACGGGAGGCTGCAGGAGAGCCCACTTTTGCTAATCCACGCAATGCAGCGGCCGGATCTATGCGGCAGCTCGATTCTCGAGTGACTGCCCGGCGTCCCCTTAAGGCAATTATGTATTCACTCTCAAACATTCCTCAGGGAGCGTCGTACCCACGAACGCATCACGAGTTTATTGCGTGGCTAGGGGAGCTGGGCTTTGCCACTTTTGATAGTGTCCACTGTAAGGGGATTGAGGAAGTCGTTGTTGCTTATAGAAGCTTAAAGGCCAAGCGAGAAGACTTTCCCTATGAGATAGACGGTGTAGTTGTTAAAGTGGATGAGCATCGACTGCAAGATGATTTGGGGCAGGTTTCTCGTGCTCCGCGATGGGCTATTGCGTACAAGCTTCCCGCCGAGCAGGAAATCACTACCGTGGTGGACATTGTAATCCAGGTCGGGCGTACCGGTGCGTTGACACCGGTCGCGGAATTGGAGCCTGTACAAGTTGGGGGCGTTACGGTTAGCAGAGCCACATTACACAATGCAGATGAATTGCGGCGCAAGGATATCCGTATTGGAGACCGTGTCGTTGTGCAGCGAGCTGGTGATGTCATTCCTGAGATAGTCAAACCCCTTATTGAAAGTCGTTCGCCTGAGAGTCGTGCTTTTGTATTTCCCGAATATTGTCCAGAATGTGGTTCAGAGGCTCTGCGCGTGGAAGGCGAAGTGGTTACTCGGTGTGTCAATCGTTCTTGCCAGGCCAAACTGCGGGAGACGCTCCGTCATTATGTCGGACGAAAGGCCATGGATATTGACGGAATGGGGCGAGAGGTGGTCAAGCAACTCGTGGAAAGCGGCTTGGTTAGAGAGCTTTCAGATCTGTACCGACTTGAATATGAACAACTGATAGACCTGGAGGGTTTTGCGGAAAAAAAGACCGAGAATTTACTCTTGGCAATAGAGGAGTCCAAGCATCGAGCGTTTGCGAGTTTTCTATTTGC
>CAXGXL010000690.1:0-2587 GCA_964013555.1 uncultured bacterium | reverse complement strand
TACCAAAGAGTCTCTTTGAACCCTTGCTCATGAGCAATATAGCGGCCAGCGACGAAGAGCCAGTCACTTAATCTGTTCAAGTAGGGAATTTCGGTTCCATCTAGAGAGTGCCCATCGTTGACCCGTAGAGTCTGCCGCTCAGCTCGTCGGCAAATACATCTTGCCAAATGGGTTCTAGCACTTATTTCGCCGCCCCCGGGTAAAATGAAGGAGCTAAGGTCCTCCAAAGACTCGTTCATGGTATCCATTTCGGTTTCGAGCTGGTCGATATTGTCTTGGTGGATCGTGGGAGTTCCCGGGCGGCGGTCTTGGGGAAGAACCGCCAATTGGGATCCTAAATTAAAGAGTTCATTTTGGATTCTTAGTAGTTGGGTACGTAGTGAACTTAACGACTCTTGGCTCCGCAAGCTTTCGGCTATCAGACCAATACATGCGTTGAGTTCATCCACGGTTCCATATGCTTCAATCCTTTCAGAGGTTTTGAGAATTTCTTGTCCACCGGCTAAACGGGTGGTTCCTTGATCCCCTTGGCGGGTGTATACCTTCGTTATTCTTACCATATTGTCTTCTCCCTGAGATTTTCGTTCATTGCACGAAACGCGTGGTTGCACAATCTCAGGACATTGGATACCAACGGCCCTCATGAAGATTCTGGGTATAGAAACAAGTTGCGACGAAACAGCAGCTGCGGTGGTCACAGACTCGCCAAAAGGTGGTCCCGCCATTGTGTCCAATGTGATCTATTCTCAGGTCAAGGCTCATGCGCCTTTTGGGGGAGTCGTTCCCGAGATAGCCTCCCGGGAGCATGTTAATCGAATTGTTGGGGTAGTCGAGCAGGCTGTGGAAGAAGGCGGTGGGTTCGACGAGCTTGACGGAATTGCGGTGACTTCTGGACCGGGCTTGGTGGGGTGTTTGTTGGTTGGTGTGCAGATGGCTAAGGGATTGGCGATTGCCCGTGGGCTTCCTTGGCTGGGAATTAACCATCTCGAAGGGCACCTTTGCGCGTCATTGCTCGCCGATGAACCTCCTGAATACCCTCATTTGGCTCTGGTGGTGAGCGGAGGGCATACCCACCTATATCACGTCCCTGAGTTTGGTGTTTATCACCTGATTGGGAGGACCCTCGATGATGCGGCTGGGGAAGCCTTTGATAAAGTAGCTAAGGTTTTAGGCTTGGGTTATCCAGGGGGAATCCACGTCGATAGGCTCGCTCAAACCGGCGATGGGAAGGCATTTGCCTTGCCCCGAGGGTTACCTGATAAGAAGGTGTTTGACTTTTCCTTTTCGGGTCTCAAAACCAAGTCGATTGAAATGATTCGCAATAGTGAGCAACCCATGCAAGGGCAGAGGCTCGCCGATTTTTGTGCCTCCCTGCAAGAGGCTATTGCCGATGTTTTGACAAAGAAGGCTATTTTGGCAGCAAAAAAATTGGGTGTGGGTGGAATTGTTCTCGCCGGTGGAGTTGCTGCCAATTCTCGTCTTCGCTCGCTTCTGGAGGAACGTACTCGTAATCATGGCTTGTGGTCTTTTAGCCCGCCGCGCCCGTTGTGTACCGATAATGGAGCCATGATAGCCGCGGCCGGATGGTCGCGCTTTCAATTGGGGCAAAAGACTGCCTGGGACACGAAGGTGCGCTCACGATGGCCCTTGGATGACTTGTCGTGAGTGGGGTTCCTCCTCCTCCCAATGCCAAGTCTTTATTGGCAGCTGCTGGTATTCGCCCAAAGAAAGATTGGGGCCAGAATTTTCTTAAAGAGCAGCACCTTCTTAGGTTTATTTCTCAAAGCTGTCGCCCGAGGGCGAATGAGCGGGTTGTGGAGCTTGGGGCTGGTCTTGGGGCACTTACGTATTACCTGGTACAAGACTGGGCCAATGTGACCGCGGTGGAACGTGATCGAGAGCTTTTGCCCATTGTTAAGGAGTATTTTCAGTGGGCAGATAATCTTAAGTGGATGGAGGCCGACGCTGCCAAGCTCAACTACAGTGAGCTTTGTTCAGAGCCGAGTGAAGAGTTGGTTGTAATTGGAAACCTTCCGTACCAAATTTCTAGTAGAATTTTGGTTTCTGTCTCTGAGGCTGCAAGGTGGGTGAGGAGAGCGGTGGTTTTGGTCCAAAAAGAAGTCGCTCAACGGATTGTGGCAGAGCCCGGAGGGAGAACCTATGGCTTACTATCGGTTCTCGTTCAACGTTCCTATAGGGGGCATATTCTCCAAGTTGTTCCTCCCCATGTCTTTTTGCCACCTCCGAAGGTGGATTCTGCACTTGTCGCTCTTGAGCGCAAAGAAACGCGTTTTTCCGCCCAAGAAGATGCACAATTGGTGGCCGCCGCTCGGGCGGCATTTAGCTCTCGGCGTAAAACTCTTCGGAATTCGGTCGCTGGAGGACTGGGATTAAAGCCTGCGGATGTTGAGCCTTCAATTTTAGCGGCGGGTATTGATCCCAAACGGCGTGCGGAATCCCTGGAAATCGGTGAATTTGCGGCTTTGGGACGTGCTCTGGACGCAGCGGGGCTCTTAAATTACGAGGCGGTCTCTTCACTCCGTCTCCGAAACATCCCGTGCACTCGACGAGGTACTCCATCTTGGCG
>CAXGXL010000689.1:0-2589 GCA_964013555.1 uncultured bacterium | reverse complement strand
TGAGGCCCGTATCTACGCAGAAGATCCCGAGCGCAATTTCATGCCATCTCCGGGCGTAATTCAAGAATTGGTTTTACCGCATGGTCCGGGAATTCGAGTTGATTGTGGGGTGGCTACTGGCTTTGAGGTTCCTAGGTTTTACGATCCCATGATTGCTAAGGTTTGTGCATGGGGTCAAGATAGAGAACAAGCTCGTCGTCGGCTGCTCCGTGCGCTCGAGGAAACAGCTGTTAAGGGAATCGTCACCAACACCGCATTTTTACGTCGGCTTCTCGTCGATAATTCTTTTATTTCTGGCGATTATACTACCGATACCATTGCAAATCTTATGCAATCAGCAACCCCTGCTCCTACTTCAGCCGTAGAGGATATAGCCATTGCGGCCGCGGTAATTAAAACCTTTCGAAATGATGCCGGTCGGGCAATGTCGAATTCCCCTAATACTTCTCGTTCGGCCCCGAATTGGCGCAGTTCTAACTGGCGGCGAGGAGGAATGTGATGCATTACGTTGCTATTTTAGATGGAAAAGAGCACGATGTAGAAATAGCCGAAGTCGCGCCTGACCAATTTCGCATTGAATTTGATGGCAAGACAATCGAATTGGATGCCAAATCTATTTCAGAGTCAACGCTGAGTTTAATTGCCGATGATGTATCTTATAATGTCGAATCGGAGTTGGCCTCCAAGTACAGCCACAACTTATTGGTGAGGGGGAATCTGATCAATGTAGAAGTACTTGATCTTAGAACTCATCGGTTGCGTAAAGCCCTAGAGAGTGCCGTTGGAATTGATGGGCCGGTTTCGATCGAAGCTCCTATGCCGGGGAAGATTGTCGCTGTTTTAGTCAAAGAAGGTGACGAAGTAGAAGAGGGGCAAGGGGTGATTGTCGTTGAAGCAATGAAAATGGAGAATGAATTAAAGGCGCCGAAAGGGGGAATTATCAAGAACCTTATAGCTACTGAGGGAAATGCCGTGGATGGTGGGACCGCACTTTGTACCATTGAGTAGTTATGTAGCTGTTTTATTTCTATATTTTTTATAACTCCCAAAAAAATAGAACTCTTCAAAATTTTACTATCGTTGTAATCGTCGGTAGTATGACTCGTGGCAAATTTATCTATTGAGGATTTCATGACTTTTTCTAGATTAAGTGCTCTTCATTTTCTTATTATCTTTGTGAGTTCCAGCAGTGTGTGGGCCTTAGGACCCATTCCGGGTGAGGAACGCTTCTCGCAACTTGCTGGTGACCAGCAAAGTGCCGGGGCTTCTCTGGGCTACACGACTATTGAGGGAGACCATTTTATTGCTATTACCCCACGGATTGACTTCAATCTGGGCATGGTGGGATTGGGCCTGCAAATCCCCTTGAATATTCGGTCTCCTATCCCAAAATCAAATGGCGATGATTCGAAGGACTTTGGTGGATTTATTCGCTACGATGACTGGGACGGGGATTGGGAATGGCTTAAGATTATTCGGTACGTTCGGGTGGGCGCCAAGCGGGATCCTTTCTATCTGCGGGTTGGAGATCTCGCGGTTGATATTGGCCACGGCACTATTATGAGTCGCTACCTCAATAATGTGGATTCGAATAACTTCCGCTTGGGAGTACAATTTGATGTCAATACTTCCTATGGGGGAGCTGAAACCATCATTAACGATTTTGGCGGAAATTTTGATTCGGATTCGACAGCTTCCCAAATTGTGGGGGCAAGACTGTATGTTAAACCGATGGCGTTCGTAGACCCTGAAAGTTTTTTGAACATTTTTTCCGTAGGTTTAACTGTAATTAGCGATAGAAATGCTCCGTACACCAAAACGCAAGAGGAGGTTGAGCAAATTGACGAGTCTCGAAGTCAGACCGTTTGGGGGCTTGATGTTGAGGCAGTTGTATTTAACAACGCTTTGTTGGAGGTGGTTCCCTATAGCGACTTGAACTTTATAGGGAGTGCTGGAGTGGGCTGGCATCTTGGAGTCATGGGCAAGGCGAAGCTGCCAGTGGGCTTTGCTCTCGAACTTCCGGTTCGTCTCGAATATCGAAATATGCAAGGAGATTATACCCCCAGTTATTTTTCGACTTTTTACGATGTCGAACGGGTTAGTTATCCAGGCTCGAAAGGAGCATCACAGAGTTATCACTTTGATGTCGATCAGGAAGAAGCGGAAGGAATCCACGGTTATTATGGCGATTTAGCCTTTGATTTTGTCGGTTTGGTACAAGTGGGGGCTTTTTACGAGGACTATTTTGCGGAGGGCTATGAGCCTAACTTAGCTGTTTTTATTACGGTTCCAGCTCTTGAGGTTTTCCAGTTTAAGGCCTATTACGAGCGCAGAGGCATCGACGGATTTGGGGACGCTTTTAAGTTTGACGAAAAATCCTACGCTGTAGCGCAAGGCCGCTATGAATTGTTTACCCCCGTTTACCTGGTTATGCAGGCAGAGCAGCGTTGGGTTGATGAGGATTTGGATGGAACATACGAAGCAGCTGATACTGAGTATTCCTTCGGTTTGGAGGCTTCTTTTCCCTTTTGAGGGGGGATTTGATTCGTAAAATCCGCGTTTTTGGTAGGTCGGGGGACTGACATTAGG
>CAXGXL010000688.1:0-2594 GCA_964013555.1 uncultured bacterium | reverse complement strand
CTTATTGGCGGGGATTTCAATGGGGATGGTTTTTTGGACCTGCTCTATTTGAGAGGTACCAACCGCAATTTTGATGGAAAGTTAGGCAGCGCTTGGGCTTTTATTAACCGAGCTTCACCACGGACTGTCAATGGTGTTTCTATTCCTCGTTTTGCCCGTTATAATTTGCAAGCCACCAGTGGTGTCCTCAACTCGGCTCATATTCATATGCATTGGAGTGGAGATCAGGCTTTGGCTGTGGATTGGAATAACGACGGTCAGGATGAGATTCTTGTGGCCACAAGTCGGCCCTCTGGTTCGCGAGTGGTGTTACTGACCATGGCCAGCAATGGGCAAAGTGTAGCCTCATCGCAGAATATTATCGATGACGTCCCCATTAAGACTACGACAATATCAAGTACCACGTTTGAGGCCACCCAAGGAATTGGCTGCAACGAGGATGTCGCTCGAGGCCGCGGTATTACTGCTTTGACTGTAGGAAAGTTCAACGATGACCCTTATTGGGATATTGTTGCGGGAAGTCTTAGCGAGACCGATTTGCTTTATTGGCCCAGTAGGAGTGATGGAACCTACGACAGTCAAAATCCAGAGCCGCTTGTTTTTCCCCAAGGGGGAGCGGTTGTCTTGCAAACCGCCGATTGGGATTTAGATGGCGATGATGATTTTATTGTCGGGAGGTCTACCTACGGCTGTAATGGCGCGGAGCCGGTTAATGGCCGAGTGCATGGTGCATCCATTTGGATGTATGGCAACAGTTTGGCAGAGCTCGATGCCGGCAACGAGTCTAAGCGTTTTAGTCAAGCACTCAACCCAATTGCCGATTTAACCAAGAATATTGATTACGCTACTGCCATCAATTTGGACAACGACAGTGAGGGTAGAATTGATTTTATTCTGGGCGAGGGTGCCTCTTGGGGTAATTTTTATTATTATTTCTTCAACTCTTGGTTGGGCGTTTATAAGCGCCAGGGGAGAGCTATTTCTCGAGAGATTGCCAGCGGCGTCATCAACCCGGACACGGACCTGATTGTTGACGTAAGATTGAGTTCTGCAACTGTAACCGGTTTGGACGAGGATTCAACCATTGTTATTTCGGTTTCGAACGACGGTGGTGACACCTGGGGAGAGCTTAATTCCGACGAATTACCGGCAAGTCTCAATGGCACCGGACCTGCATTTCATAAATTCACGGCGTACGGAACCGAGCTTATTTGGAAGGCGGAGCTTGCCGGACCCGAAGGGAAAATGGTGGGTGAAAAAGAAATCTCATTGCTCAACAGCCCAGAGTTCATCAGTGAGGGGTTGAGCAAGAAGACTCCTAGAATAACGCAGCTCGTTTGGACTTATACCGTTGTTAGCGGCAAACAGACGTACTCGCGTTCTGGCTTAGCCCAAAAGACTTGGAAGGAGGGGGCAAAACAACACACTATCTTGTATTCGGCTGCTTTTGATTACCCTGGCTTTAGGGGATACCTTCGTTCCTACGACATTACCGACCTTCACCAAGAATCTTCTAGCGTGGTCAATCCGGGAATGAACCCGCATTTAGATCCGAATCGCGATTGGGAAGCGGGGAGCAAATCGACATCCACTGGAGATGGCGGTTCTAGGGTTATTTACTCCGGAGTGGACGCCGATGGAAATGGCACCTTTGAACAACGTATTGCACTAACGGATGGAAACGTTAGAGCGGCGTCACTTACAAATGCGATGGAGGTCACCTCGAGTGAAGCTTCATCGGTAATGAGTTTTGTGCGAAGCGGAATGGGGGATGCTGAGCAGTGGAAACTTTTCGATGTTGGGCACTCTGCTCCTGTGTACGTTGGTAAAGCTCTCTATCAACTAGGAGAAGGGCAGACCCAGGAGGATGAATATGCGGCCTATTCTGCCAATAACTATGCCGATTTCAGAACTGCGACTCTAGACAGGCCCGAGACCGTTTATATTGGTACCAATGGTGGAGGTTTACACGCTTTTGACGTTGAAACCGGCTTAGAGCGATGGATGTGGATAGCACCGAATCAATTGGCGAATCTCAAAAAGCAACGAAAAGTTGAAGACGATGATAGCATTACCTACGACCATCACTACTTCATCGATAATGGAGTCTTCATTCAGGATATTCATGATGGAAGTTCTTGGAAGACGGTGATGGTAATTGGCCAGGGAAAGGGGACGGGCAGCAGTAAGGGGCAAATGAATCAGGCGAATTATTATTCTGCTCTTGATATTACCGAACCAACATCTCCGAGGCCACTTTGGCAATTTGGGGATTTGGTAGACAACTCCAGGGATGAGTGCAGTGGAACCGGCTCCATTGATTTGGTTGAGCAGCAGTGCGAAGAAGACCGAAAATGCGATAATAGCTGTTGCAGTGAGGGTCACATTTTCGGTCCCAACGAAAATGGCGAAATAGTGATCGAGGGACAAAACTACTTGCCACCCATTGATAGTTATACTCCAGGTGTTAGTTGGGAGGCGACGACTTGCGACGATACAAACCCCTATGCTTTGGCCGTCAATACTTCAGATGAAGCGGAGCCCTACGATGGTTGCCCCGATTCTCCTCAAATCACCGCTGATGGAGAGATAAT
>CAXGXL010000687.1:0-2599 GCA_964013555.1 uncultured bacterium | reverse complement strand
GAGCTTCTTCTGGGGGCAGGTCCACCACAAGCAATCCGTCCACCCCTGCGTCGGAGACTCTTTGTATCGTGTTTTTAAACCCCCCATGCAAAAGGGGGTTCAAGTAGCCAAACAAAACAATAGGTATATGAGAAACCTCACGGACTCGTCGAATTAATGCCAAAGACAACGACAATCCGCCCCCCGACTGAAGGGCGCGGCCCATTGCTTCTTGAATAACCGGGCCGTCCGCAACAGGATCTGAAAAAGGGACGCCGACCTCTAGAATATCCGCTCCGCCCTCTATGGCTGCCTTAGCGGCTTTGTAACTCCACTCTAAATCCGGATCGCCCGCGGTCATATAAACCACTAGTGCTTTTTTCTTATGCTCTTTAAGGACTTCAAAACAATTGCCAATCCTGCTCATACGGCCCCACTCTCTGTGGCCTTCATCGCTGCGAGCTCCGGCATGTCTTTATCTCCTCTTCCTGAAACCCCGATGAGAAAACGCTTACCTGGATTTTGTTCTGCCAACTCAATAGCTCCCGCCACCGCGTGGGCTGACTCCAAAGCACACAGAATACCTTCTTCTTGCGCCAATAACTTTAGAGCCGAGACTGCACTTTGGTCATCGACTCCCCTGTAGTGAGCACGGCCTATGGATTGGAGGTAACAATGCTCCGGCCCCACGCCTGGGTAGTCTAGCCCAGGGGCTACCGAATGAGGCGGCGCAATCTGACCTTCATCTTTCTGGAGAATTAAGGTCCTAGCGCCGTGCAGGACGCCCAATTCTCCCGCATTCAAGGAGGCCGAATGACGGCTAGAGTGAAGCCCTTCCCCGGCGGCCTCTGTCCCAATAAGCTCTACGTGCTGGTCTGCGATAAATGAGTTAAATAGACCAATCGCGTTAGAGCCCCCTCCCACACAGGCTAAAACAAAATCGGGCAGAGTTCCGGCTTGTTTTAGCATCTGTTCACGCGCCTCTATTCCGATAACAGCTTGAAGGTCTCGAACCAACAAGGGGTAAGGGTGCGGGCCGGCTGCAGAACCAACCAAATAGTAAGTAGTTTCGACATTTGTGACCCAGTCACGCATTGCCTCGTTCATCGCATCCTTAAGTGTTCTAGTGCCGCTCTCGACAGGGACAACCGCTGCACCGAGGAGCTTCATCCTATGGACGTTGAGCGCTTGGCGGCGAACATCCTCTGCTCCCATGTAAACTACGCACTCTAATCCAAATAAAGCGCAGGCTGTGGCGGTAGCAACGCCGTGCTGACCGGCGCCGGTTTCCGCGATGATTCGCTCTTTGCGCATTCGTTGTGCTAAAAGCACCTGCCCCATCGTATTGTTGATTTTATGGGCGCCGGTGTGATTTAAATCTTCACGTTTCAGATAAATTTCGGCATTGAGTCGTTTACTCAACCGTGCAGCATAGGTTAGCGGGCTTGGGCGCCCCACTACTTCGGTTAGTAACCGGCCATAGGAGTTGGCGAATTCGGGATCGTTACGAGCTTGCAAGTAGGCGGACTCTAATTCGCTGAGGGCAGGCATAAGTACCTCGGGGACAAAGCGGCCGCCAAATTCGCCGTATCTACCATTGGCGTCAGGGCGCCCCTCAAAATGTTCAAACACAATCGACTCCTATTTTTGTCGACTTGAGCTAAGTAGTTCAAAGGCATGCTTCGCTTCGTGAATGAAGCGACCCACCTTCTCAAAATCGAGAATTCCCTTCGTGCTTTCGACCCCCGATGCAGTGTCTACCCCAGCGGGAGCAAACTCTAAGATCGATTGTTTGACGTTTTCGGGGGTTAAACCGCCCGCTAGAATGGTCGGCCGAAAGCTGCAAACGGCCTTAGCCAGCCGTTCGGGAGGGCTTTTACCCGTCCCTCCACGCATGGTTGCATTCTTTGCATCCACCAGCACTACCTCTCCTGGCCACCGCTTGGCTTGTTCCGCATCTTGCTCAGTAGCGAGCCCGATGGCTTTGTAGGCTATCCTACCATATTGGGCGGTTAAGGTCTCTGATTCATCACCGTGAAATTGCAACCAGCTTGGCTTAATAAACTTGAGCGCTTCCTCCAATGCACGTTGAGGATGATTTACGACCAGAAGAACAATATCCCCTCGGCCGTGCACAGCCGTGGCGATTTCTGCAGCGACAGAGAACGTCACCGAGCGAGGGCTCGGGGGCCACAAATTCAACCCGATTGCACTTGCCCCCAATTCAAAACACCGCTCTGCATCGCTTACGGTTTGAATACCACAAATTTTAACCCACTGTTTCAGCACTCAGCCCCTCATTTAGCCTTGATATCCAGGTTAATCGACCAGTAAATCAGCCAAAGCTGATCCTGGAGCGCCGCTTTCTACAAGATGGCTGCCGATCAAGAATGCGTTGATGCCGCCAGCCTGAAGGCGGCTTACGTCCTCTGCACTTCGAATACCGCTTTCTCCAATAACTTGACGCTCGTTCGGGATCTCTTTTTTTAATTCAACCGCTCGGTTTGGGTGGACCTTCAGGGTTGATAGATCTCGGTGATTAACCCCTATCAATGCCCCCGGAATGGCAAGAGCTTTGGGTAGTTCGTTGCGATGATGGACTTCAATAAGAACATCCATC
>CAXGXL010000686.1:0-2623 GCA_964013555.1 uncultured bacterium | reverse complement strand
AGTTTCCGCTGGTAAGTCCGCTTGTTGATGCCATGTAATCGCTTCTCCCGGAGGCCTTAGTGGCTGATAGCTTTTAGTGGGGTTAGACCACTTCATAGTTTCGTTATTACTCAGAAAAAGTTGCGCCGATCTTCGTGGGGTTAGGTCGCATTAAATAAGTCCCGTTTTTTTAAAGGCTTAGAGAGCGTTTGATTGAACCCACACAAGGATTGTACTTCCGGCAGGATCTGATTTTATTGGACTTTTTGGGAGTCTATTCGTATGCCTATCTCGTTTCAGGTTCCTCAAAAAGAGGGAGTATAGGCATTGAAAAACGAAGAGAATCTCTCGAAGGCTGAGGCGCTTGCGGCTACGGCGAGTCAGGCTTTGAAGGAACTTATAAGGATACTCCTGGTGGAGGAGGGGTATTCCCCTAAGAGCGAGATGCCCGCATCGCTGAAGGTTGAATGGAATCCGAATCAAGACTTGGATGAATTTCAAGCGAATTTGCGAAACCGCATTCGTACGCTATTGGCAGAGGGGGCATCTCTATCTGAAGGGCATGTTTTTTGTCATCATTGCAATGAGGCTAGGTGCCTTCATTCCGCTCCCAATGGGGAGGGAGATGTTTTTGTCGGGTATGGTCCGGCTGGCCGGCCCCGCTTCGATGCATTCTTTAACTTTCTTCTCCTTCTTGAAGACTCACGGGTGGAGGGTGCCCTTCAAAAAAGGGCGCAAGTGGTTGCTCGAGTTGTGGGACGGCGTCGACTTATGGCCGAGCAATTACCGGCATTTGGTCGGGGGAGCTTGAAGTACCTTATTTGGGGACAAGTTGTTGCGGGATATTGGCGGATAAAAGGTCAGCGGTACGCTATGACCTTGCAAGTTGTGCAAACATCTACCCGCTCCTTAAAGGTTCAGGTTATAGCCCATTCTGATTTGAAAGACCGGATGGTCGATGATGCGGGAGCCTCTCCAAGAGGCGAATTTGCTTCGCTTTGGGAGTTAGTCCGTGAGGTTTCCCGAAAAGTTGAGCTTCTTGGTCAGAGAATGAAGAGAAAGTCCAACAAGAAAGAGCGTGAGGAAATTAAGGAAAGCGTATTTCAGCTCCTTAGGCATTTTAGTTTGGGAGTTGAGAGGAAAGGACGACAACGCTTTCGACGCACCGAGCACGCCAGAAAGCGTGGTGACGAGCAACGCCCCGTTCATAAGGCATACGACGATCTGCAAAATGCTTCGGTGGATCACTTCTTCAGCGACGAGGTAAAGGGTTCTATTGTGGTGCTAGGGCGTAGTGGGCGAGTCCACGTTTTTGCCGAAACTGGACGGCATATTACTTCCTTGACCTTGAAGCGTAGTGAATTGGAGCGTCGGCAGGAGCGTCATCGCTATTTACCTCTTAAGCCCGAAAAGGCGAAAGCTCTCAAGCAAGCTGCAAATCAAATTCAAAGAGGGGAGCCGAAGAGCAATTGAACCGCCTCGTTGGGCGGTGAGCGTTTTGTCAAAATGAAGTCTTGGGGAGAGTATTCTAAGTGGTGTGCTCTCTTTACAAGGACTGCACTCGGACAGCATTCGTGGGGCCACGAAGGACCGTATCTTGAAGTGTTGGAACCTTCGAATTGCGCAAGGCCTTGAAAAATAACTGTTTCTATTTGCTTGCCAGATCATGAAAATGCTACTATCTCTCCCTTTCATTAGGCCCTCCTCGTAGTCAATTCTGCATCCAGATTAAAGAGCGCCGTTTTCGGTATTGTTTGAAATTTGGAGGGGCTGAGCTGCTGGATATTGGGCAGTAAACGAGCAGGCGACACCGGAACCTGTTTCGCAACAAGAGATGAATTTCCGCCGTTGATTTGGCGGAGAAAAAATAGACCCTTGAGCAGGGTTGAAAGGGAGAGAGTAGATGAGAATATTACGTTTTGGTATCGCGGCGGCATTGGCTGTATCGGTTGCTGCTTGCGGAAGCACTGTTGAGGAGCCAACTAAGAAGGTTCAGGCTCCAGCGGAAGAGGCTGCGAACAACAGCAGCGATAATAATGACAACACCAACAATAATGACAACCAAACCAATAATACACCAGACGACCAGTATGCGCGGCAGATTTGCGAGCGAGTTAATACTTGCATGGGGCAAATGACTTGCACTCAGCCGGCGCAAATCGACGTTAATAACTGCATTAGTCAATTGATGTCTCAGAATGTCGATGCACAAGCTGCAAGCTATTACGATAATTTACCATGTGACGAGATCAATAAGTCACAATGTAGTGCTAGCCCCCAATTGCAGGAAATGTGTGAATGTCCAACTTCGCCTCAGGGTACTTGTGAAGAAGGGCTTTTCTGTTCAGTTGCTTTGAGTGCTAACGGTCAGACCCTCTATGCTTGTGGTTCTGAATTGGGCTCGATTCCTACAGATGCCCCTAGTTGCAGCCAGGCTTCTCCAACTTGTGACGAAGGTTTAGAGTGCATTATGACTTCTCAAGACGGAAGTACAGGCGCTTGCTTGGCGATGTGTGAACAGTAAAATCGATTGACTTTGTTCGGTTCAACGGCCACCCTAAAGCATAGGTTTTAGGGTGGCTTTTTTTTTGGGGGCTGGGGTTGGAGTCAGAGTATTCGTCCATTCAAAGAAACTCTATCGTTG
>CAXGXL010000685.1:0-2636 GCA_964013555.1 uncultured bacterium | reverse complement strand
ATACTCGGACATTATCGCCCCAAAGAGACTTGCCGGTGCGTCTTTATCTAAGGTTCCCATAAATTACTGTTTTCGAAGAACTTTGCTTCCACTAAGGTCCTCTTATTGGCACAGCCACCGAACTCGGTGGAGCCCCCTTTTAGAGGGTCAAGCAGCCCGCACGTGACTCCAGTCAGATTTGAAACAAAAATTCCAGAAGGTCAGGCCAAATGGCCCGAAAAGTCCAAACAAACCAACAAGAGCATCCAGCTCTATAGGTACTCATCACACCAGCTCCTTGGCTAAGGGGCATCAAGGACTTTCCCTTTCTAGAAAAAGCTCTTACTCTATAGTTCAATGCAAGACACTTCCCAAAACTCTATGAAGTATTTTCACCGTGGATTGCTTGTCTTCGTGGGTCTAAGCTACATCGCCGCTGGGATACCTCATTTCACGCACCCCGAGTTTTACGCGCCTATGATGCCCAACTACCTTCCCTACCATTCGGAGTTGGTTTTTCTCAGCGGCATCTTTGAAGTGCTTGGCGGGATAGGAATGCTAATTCCCCAAACGCGCCGGTTTTCGGCCATTGGTTTGATAGCATTACTCTGCGCCGTATTTCCTGCCAATATCCACATCGTCGTCAATGAGGTCCCCATCTTAGATCGCCCCATCGACCCCGTGATGATGTGGGGACGCTTACCCTTGCAGGCGGTTTTTATCTACATGGTTTGGTGGACAGGCTTAAAAAAACACCCCTGGGACAATCCTTCTCAATAAATCTAGCCAATGAATATCTGGCTACAACGATTCCAAAGCTTAAGAAACCCCGGGGTATTCTCAGAAAAATTGATAAAGGTTTTTCTCTCAACTCGACGTAACATCCCCCATTTTAACGAAACCTTAATCTCCCTCCCGCCGAGACTCTTTGTGTAGCTCTCTATATTATATTTCCATTACGCCCTGCGGGTGTATGGTTGACTCCCATCGGGTTTCGGCAAAATAGCGAGCCAACAAGCGGACTTAAAAGGATGGAGACTCAACACGAGACAACCACTGAGCAATAATCTCCAATAAACCCCAAACATTGCCCACAATAATACTACCAACTAGTCTTTTCCTCTTCGGTAGAAGATTCGAAGCCTGGTTTTGAAACTCGCCGCTCTTAGAAAAACGATGTCGCAGCTTACCACTCAGACGAAAACCCCTCGCCGCTTATCGCCTCCGGCCGACGCTCCACTCGACGACAAAAATTCTGATGTCACAATTGTACGAGGTCCCGAACTCAGGCGCCCAGAGCACCGCCCCGCCACGGATGTCTTAGAAAAAAAAGCCGATTCTCCTCCAACCGCAGCCCTCAGCGCCGGCAATAGCGCGCGTTTAATGGCTAACTTCGGTACTTGGGGCACCTATCCCCCAGCGCCCTTAATCCTGCCTACTCCCAATCCCAATCCTCAACTCACGGGCAGTCTTTTGCCAAACCACGCTGGCATCTCGGGCGGCCAAGCTGCACCAAACCACACCGACACCTGGGGTGTGGGAGGAAACCGTTGGGGAATCTCGGCGCAAGCGGGGCAAACCCACGAGAACACGTCTTCCGGGACTTCTGGATTTTTAATGAATGGGTGGGCTCATTTAGCGCATCAGGTAACCTGGGGTACTCCAGGCGGCGATACCCACTCTTGGAACGGGCTCTTGGGTGGGTGGTCTCATTATTTAGGAGCCGGCGTAAGCCGCAAAATAACCACCCAAGACGGCTACACTCTTGCTGTAGGCTGCTTTGTTGGTGGGGGAGCCAGCCGAACAGTCTCCGACTTAGGCAATTACCGGGGCCCTGAACCGAAGCTCGACGGGTCTCGACACATCGAAGTGGTTCACCAAACAAGCTCCATGCGAGCCTTCAGCGGCGGAGTAAGCAACGGCGTCGCTGGCATGGGAGTTGGCATCACCCGGATGCGTAGTAAAAAAATTACCTACCGTACCCATTTACCTCCCGCCAAAGCCAAAGCGGTTCTTTTTGAGAATGCTTCCGCCATCCGGCGCTATTTTCGTAATGTAGGACGGGCACTCGGTATAATAAAAGCCAAAATAAAAATCCCCAACCCCCGTAATTTCAAGTCGCTTCAAGTCGAAGACCTGTGGCAGGCTACCACCACCGGAACCGTAATGGCCGGTCTCTCCGCTGGCGCCTTTGGCGTTCGAGCCGGAGCCCACGCAGTGATTACCGGCGAATTTGACATTGCCGTTAAGAAACTGACCGATACAACCGTCTCCCTTTCCTTTCAACCCCTAAAGGTCAAAGCCCTCAAGATCTTCGCTGACGTCCCCATTGTGTTTGAGGCAGGAGTCGATTGGGCGAATATTAACGCCCTTAAACAAAACTTTGTCTTTGACTTGGCAACCGCTGAAGGAAAAAAGGCCTATCTAGCTGCGCTCGACGGAAACTTTCCCGCCATTCAACCGAAGATAGATCTCCATAAGCCCAAAGCTGACCTGCACGCGGCAATGGCCATACAAGATCTACCCGATTCACCCGGGGTTCAACCTGCGTTTATCGACAAAGTCCATGTGAGCGAAAAAAGCAAACACGTTGGTACAAAATGGGGCACGGTCCCATCCCGGTGGGGCTTTTTGGGTTATCTCAAGCAACGCATCCA
>CAXGXL010000684.1:0-2645 GCA_964013555.1 uncultured bacterium | reverse complement strand
ACTGAGTCCTCCCAGCCTCCCCCGCGGATCAATTCCAATTGGTTGCCTGGGTAGTCCTTTTCATCGACCGCATCGAGAAGCGCATCGACCAATTCGACCCCAGATGGATATCGCTCACTTGGTTTGTGCGAGAGCGCTCGCTCAAGAACCTGGCGCATCGGCGGCTCGAAACAAAGCGCCACGCGTTCCTTATCTCCCTCTTTCTGTCCGTAAACAATTCCCGTGGTCATTTCCACAAAAATGACCGCAATAGAATAGACATCCGAGCGTTTGGAAACCGGACTTCCCAGGTCCTTGGCTTCGGGCGAAAGATACGCCCCCCCTGGGCGCTTACTCAAACGCTCCATAAAGTTCCCATGGGGAAGGCCGTGAAAATGGGACACGCCGGTGATCTTGAGAATATCGGGAAGCACCAATACATTATTCGGACTTAGCGAACCATGGTATTGTAGCTTGGAGAGGCCTTGAACGCCCTCTGCCAACTGATTCACGAGGGGAATTGCCTCGGAAAAACTAAAAATCTGCTTTTTTTCCGCTCGTAGGTCGATAATCTTACGTAATGTGAGCCCCTCTAGATACGTCATTGTATAAAAGACAAACTTGCCTTCGCTCCCGGCTTCAAAGACTCGGGCTAAATTCGGATGATGAATCTTAGAGGTTTTCCTCACCACCTCTAGGAAATGGCTTCGCTCTTGTTCTGTTTTTAACAAATGGGGATCAAGAATCTTAATGGCAACATCGTTTTCAGAACCCTCATCCCGAGCCCTCATTACCCAGCCAGATGCTCCCCGAGCCATAACCTCCTTAAGTCGATAGTGCCCTGCAACAAGTTGCCCAATAGCAAAAGGTGGGGGATCGCTCGATTCCGAGCGACCGCTAGGTAAACCTGCAGGAGATGAACGCCTACGCTCGGGAGAAAACGCCTCACCGCATTCTGTACATTGCCGACTTCCGTCAGGACTGTAGGTGCCACATCTGTAGCATAGCACTTAGCGCCTCCAAGAGTTTTTGGGGTTGGGCACGTAGCGACAACCCCAAATATCATAGTCGTTCTAAAACTGGCAACCTCAAACTCGATGATATCACTCGAACGGATTCAATGATCCACAAAATGCAAGTTATTGATTCTATTAAAACTATACACACACCTTGCCCTTGTTGAAAACAGTCCTAACCGGTAAAGCACCTCCCATGAAATTCTCTAAACCACAGTGCAAAGCAAAATTGGTTAAGCGCTACAAGCGTTTCCTCGCGGATGTTCTGCTTGAAGACGGAACTGAAATGACAGTCCATTGCGCCAACTCCGGAGCAATGACCGCCTGCAATGAATCCGGTCGACCGGTCATCATTAGTGACTCCCAAAACCCAAAACGCAAACTCCAATATACCTGGGAAATGATTCAAATGGGCCGTACCTGGGTAGGAGTCAACACGGCGACCCCCAACCAAGCTGTCGCCGAGTTCATCCAAGCAGGAGAAATCCCAGAACTCCTTGGCTACGAATCCTTGAAGCGGGAAGTAAAATACGGCAGGGAAGGAAAATCTCGAATCGATATTTTACTCACTCGAGGTGACGAAGCCTGTTACGTAGAAATAAAAAACGCAACGATGCGAGTCGACGACCATGCAGCTTTTCCCGACGCCGTAACCAGCCGCGGCCAAAAGCATATCGAAGAATTAGAGTACATTGCCCGCAATGGCCAACGAGCCGTGTTGTTTTTCTTCGTAGGTAGAAATGATTGCGAGCGTTTTCGCCCAGCCGATGAAATTGATCGAACCTACGGCCAACTACTCCGACGGGCTCTAAACAATGGAGTAGAGGTTCTAGCCTACCAAATGAAATTCACTCCAAAACAAGTGCAAGTAATTAGAAAACTCCCAGTAGACCTCTAGTCGGACAAAAAAGCACCCAACGCATGATAACCGGAATCGACGTGAACAATCTCTCCGGTCATTCCACTACTTAAGTCTGAAAGCATCGCTACCCCAGCTTTGCCGATATCATCGAGAGAAATATTCCTACCGAGAGGCACCTGTTCTCCGATTGCCCCAAGCCTCGACCGCATGCCCTTTATTCCCGCAGCAGAGAGGGTTTTAATCGCCCCACTGCTGATTGCGTTTACGCGAATTCCCTCTCGACCTAAATCAAGGGCCAAATACCGAACTGCTGATTCCAAGGCTGCTTTAGCTACCCCCATCACGTTGTAATTTGGAACCGCTTTTTGAGCGCCGTAGTAACTAAGCGTCACCACACTCGCGCCATTATTGGCCTTCTTCAACAATCCCTCACAGCCTCGCACCAGAGCCACCAAGCTGTAAACGGAAACATCCATCGCTCTTGCAAAACCGTCTCGACTCGTGTCTAGAAATCTACCGTCTAGTTCTTCTCGTTTCGCAAAAGCAACCGCATGCACGAGAAAATCTAGTTTCCCCCATTTGGTTTCTAACTCCTGCACGACTGATTCAATTTCCGATTCATCGGTGAGGTCGCATTGCATCAAGATACTTGCGCCCAATTCTTGAGCCAAGGGTGCAACCTTCGAGTGGAGCCTTGGACTCTGGTAGGTCAGCGCTAAATCCGCTCCGTGCTTAACCGCAGCATCTGCAATTCCATAAGCAATACTCCGATGGTTCGCGATTCCTAC
>CAXGXL010000683.1:0-2657 GCA_964013555.1 uncultured bacterium | reverse complement strand
ATGCTATTCTTGGAAATGCATGGCAACAAAGCCTTGAGTGATGCATTCTGCAAGGACTTCCGAGCGGCGATCCGGGCTCTATCCATCGAGTAGCGCCAACAAGAGTCCCAAAAGGGTCTTTCGTCGCAAAGCGCTAGGGCTCTGGGTAAGCACTTCTGACTCCAACCCGGTCCCAATAACTCAAATTTCTACTCCCAAAACGAACTCCCGTTTGATCTACACAGCCCTCCCAATAGGTCATAATGCTATCGTAGTCATAGTCTTCATTGACCACCAAGTAAGTCGAGTTCGAAGACGAAATAGGATCCGCCTGGGGACAACTTGACGGAACCTCGGGATGCACCCATTCGTGCTCAGCGCCAATCAAATGACCAAATTCATGAACCGCATATTGGTTGAGGCATTGCCATTTGTACTTGTAGGCAAAAGACGGCCAATCCCATTGAATGCAAGAGTTGAAATCATTGCCCCATGGCTTGAATTGAATTCCCGGGTTGGAAATACTGGTTTTTCCCCTAGCGTCGGTTCCGAGGTAGCTCGAGTTTCCCGCTTCTGGGTGAATATAGAGCCCCACCATATTTTCACGCTCGTCCGCACTGTAATTACTGCACCAGTCGAAGCCAATGAATTCAACCGAGCCTGCCCGTTCCCAAGAAACCTCAAGGGCATGTCTTACCGCCCCTATAGCTGAGTCAATACTTGGAATGGGGAGACTCCACCATGGAGCTGGTTGATAGGTTGAGCTCTCCTCGAGCACGCAAATCGCGATTTCCGCTTTACCACTAGACGAAATTGGCCATAACTTTTTTGTGTTAAACACGGACGCAAAGCCAAAAGCAGGAAGGAAGCCAATAAGCAGAAAAGCACCAAAAGTGCTAATAGCTTTGGTCCGGAACCATCGTCGTTTAATTGGAGTAATACATGTCATAAATAATTCCTTTCTTTCTTTATTCATTTAGAGCTGCAGAAGACGCACTTGCTGGCCAGACACCGACCGAATTTGTTTCTGAAAAAAGAACGCAGGTCAAAAACACCACCACTGCACAGGCCACAATTAGCCCTGCGATTGCTGCCGCCGAAGCAGATCCCAAAAGAAGCCAACAGGTAAGCGAACCGAGTCCAAATCTAATCGCGCCCAAAAGTGAAACCGCACGGCCCGCAGTAGTCGCAAATGGCAACACAGCACAAGCCGAGCTTACCGGTAGCAAGATTCCGACTCCAGCGGTGACAACAAACATTGGAACGCAAAAAGCCCAGCAAGCTCCCACTCCTGCGAACGAAAACATCAGCAAACCTCCCACCAGGAGCAAAACCGTTCCGAAAAGAACCAGTCGCTCCGTAGAAAAGTGTGCGATCCACCCAGAAGTAAAGTAGCTAGAAAGAGCGAACACCAGCGCGTTGGCCCCCAACCAGAAGCTCATGGCCTGGGCCGAGGCTCCGTAACTTTCGAGCATAAGTATGCTTCCGTGGACCAAATAGGCAAAAAGGCCGCAAAAAGCCGCGCTATGCACGAAACAAAACCGAATAAAAACCCGAGTTCTCATGATGCCGGCCAGGTTCGATAAACTCTCGAGAAACGACTCCTTAACGAATCCAGGCTCTTGCTTAGGACCCTTTAGGAAAAACCACCCTCCGACCCCGGCCCCATAAAGAGCCAGTAGGTAGAAAAGCATCCTCCAGCCCCAGAAATCGAGAACCACTGCCCCCACTACGGGAACCACGACAGGACCGAGAGCCGCAATGGCACCTACACGTGCTAAGACTTGAGCCAGCTCTTTTCCTGTGAATTTATCTCGAGCGATTGAAATACCACTCACAACCACCATGCTTGCAGCTAGTCCCTGAATCGTGCGCGCGTAGTAAAGAATCTCAATGGTCGGCGAGATTGCGCCCACCAGGGCACCAAAAGTGTACCCCCCTAATCCCACCAAAAGAGGCGTTCGACGCCCGTATCGGTCGGAGACCCAACCCGCGATTAGGTGTCCCAATCCAAATACAAAAGCAAAAAGATTGAGAACGCCAGCCGCACCTTCGGCATTTGTCTCTAACTCCCGCCCAATTGCAGGAACCGCGGCCAAGCAAATATCCAACGACAAACCCGGGAGTGCAACCAAGAGGCAAAGACTCACCAACAACCTTCGGGCGCAGTGGCTTTTGTTCGAAGAAATCATTGCTAAAGTCCTAGACAGTCAAAAGGGTCAATAAAAATGCAATAGCAAAGGCCTAAGGGCTCCATTGACCTGCATGCTCGAAGTTAGGAGAGTTGATCCTAGCCAGATTAAGAGCCGCACCGTCTCTGCCCGTGGCCGGGTCTATCGGAGCAATGTAGATATCCCAATCTCCCATTCCACCACTTCGATTGGAGCTAAAACTCAAAAAGCGGCCATCAACGCTCCATGTCGGATAACTGGAGCCCACTTCTGGTTCAGTACTATTGAGTTCAGAAAGAAAGCGAACCTCTCCCGAACCGTTTGCGGCCACTAATCGCAAAACCGCATCCGGCGTACTTGAACTTAATTCCGCCTCGGCGCTCTGGGTAAACGCAATCCATTTACCATTTGGGGAAAACCGCGGGTAGTAATTGGCCACACCGTTATCGCTTCCTCCCGGCAAGGCAAGCGCTTCACCGCCGCCTTCATCTACCAGCATTAAATTGG
>CAXGXL010000682.1:0-2657 GCA_964013555.1 uncultured bacterium | reverse complement strand
GAGGTAAGCTGGAAGGTCAGTCGGGTCTTCCAGTACTCGATGGGTGTCGCAGCCAGTACAATCCGACCCACTTCCAGGGGAGCAACATGAAGCATCATCGTCTCTATAGTGCTCAAACCCACCCATACTCAGAAAGAACTGATTATCACTCGCAAACCATTTCTTATTAAAGAACTCGTCATCAAACCGGCCGGACCCGCTAGCTGTTTTTTGAGTATCTATAGAATACCACTCTCCATTTTCATCCTGAAACCAACCTCGATAGCCGACAACGCGTTCCAGATTGCCTGTGCGCCCACTCGAAGAAGGTCCTACGACTTCTACAAACGCACCGGCCCACAGGTCATCTTCAGGTTCGCCATCATTATAGAGGTTTCCAGCTGCAAAGAGGTTCCAGGTATTGTTTCTAGGATCAAGATAGTAACCATAATAGGTATCGAAGTTTCCGTCAGGGCTAGACTCAAGCCTTAATGCCAGTGTCTGCGTTCGTGAGTCTATTTCACTAAAGGGGTTCCAGCCTCGCACCTTCACGCCGGTTCCTTCATGGGTAAAAACACCAAAGGTCGCCTCGGGGTTTCCAATCGCCAAAAGGTGGGAAAACTCATTTAGGTCGGGCGGTGAAGCATTTCTTCCGAAAGACCAAAACGAGAAGTTGAGCCCGCCAATGAGTCCGTTGGCGTCGCGAAGAGAGCCAAAATATCCGAAAGGAGACGTCACCGGACCGTAGTAATCAATGCTCTCCGTATCCATTTCGATAACCCACATTTTTCTATTGCCTTGCTGTTGAGAAGCTTGCCATTTTGTATGCACTGCGGCGGGTCTCCAACGAGCACGCAAGACCTGCGCGTTCGTAACCGCTTCACCTTCAACGTCCAATTGGTACACTCTTCCGACAGAACTTCCCGCAATATCTATTGCACGCATATGCAATTCCTTTTTACCCGCTTCTTCTACGGTAAATGGAATCTGCCAGATGTACTCCGGTGCCGATGAAGCCCCCGTGCTCGCGGTCGTGCAAAGCGCATATTGGGTACCAAGTGAAATAAGAACCTCGCTTCCCGCCTGAGCATTAGACACTCCCAATTTCACTGAGACTGTCGCGGCGCCGGAATTTTCAAACCAGAGCCCCCAAATGAGTGCATTATTTTCTTCTTTCCAGTTTTTTATATACTCGTAGGACTTACCTTGATTAAGGTAACTCGACTCATCAAGGCTCGAAGGGTCTAAACCCTCCCCATGCAGCCTGAAAACACCATCGTACTCGAAAAAACTCTCATTCGGTCCGAGTCTCACATGGGATAACGATGTTTCTTGTCCCAAATAGAAATACGTAAGCCCGTCATCATCGATGCCACCTTCGAAGGCTTCTACTTCTTCATAGACCTGCCCGTGCTCATCCGAAGGCTGATAATTATCATTTGCAATATTAAGACACTCAACAAGCGGTACACATTTGCTGCCATCCCCATTTAAATCGTAGTAGTCATTCCCGCAGAAAGAACTTGCCATTGCTTGCGCACCAAATATAACCTGACCTAAAATAAAACAAAAAAGAACTAATGTTGCGTGGTTACATATATACATTTAGAATACTTCCTCATATCTCTATTTTCCGTTCTCGCTTGAGTCCTAATGCATTGTGTTTGTCTGTGCTTGACTAACGCAAAGCTAAAACCTCCCTCGAAAACGGCCTTGATTAACTAATGAAGAGTGCGACCTATCGGTTTTCCCACGGTCCTCCCGAAGCGAACCTGCGAATTCAAATGGTCACACCATTATTTGCTTCCTACATTACCTTCCCCACGAATAGATATTCGCTCATCTAAGTGAATCTCAGCAATTGCCTGTCCCCTAGGACAGCTCTCTAAAAGGGATATTCTGGCAACTTCAGGGAATTAACTAGCCCTATATTAACTATGGTTGTCATAGATTTTTTCTATAACCAGACCGCCCTGCACCGTAGGAGAAAAACACTGGGGTTCCCGGTTGATTCATCCCTAAAGAGCATAAGACTGAGACTCTCGAGAAACCTGGACTCAGTACGAAGAGAAAACATCAACCGGAATGCCTGGGCCGGCGTGGGCCACCCTCAACCCCTAGGCGCTGAACGCCTCCTCCATCCCGCTTGTCTCACCAGCCCACTAAAGCCCTAAAATAGTGCATGGAGGCTTCGCCCCTCCTTAAGGCCAAAACGCCCCAATAAAAGTCATTCATGCCCGCGTTACCCCCAAAAGGTGATTTAGGACTATGGAAGGTTTATGTAAATCAAGTACACGCTCACTCTTTGCCGCCTAGAAGCTCTGCTGCGGGAACTCGCTGGGGAATTTAGGGTCCCCACGAAATTGGACCCAGCTCGAACAAAAGACCTATTCCGATATTCTTTTTGATAAAATTCGCAACCCATTGCGTCCAACCTCGTGCCCACCCCCTCGCGCAGTACTCTTAAGGAGAATGCATATGAAAGGTTTAGGTCTGGGCTCTTTGGCAGTACTGGGACTCCTCGCTTTCACGGGGGGCTGTGAATACGGCCCCGCGACGGGCCACTATTCACCAACCCTTAGCTCCCATCACGAGATTATAGGCGGTAGCGCAGTCGAAGATTCGGGATTCGCCAGCACCATGGCCATTTTATTGGTAGAACCAGCGGAATTTGGGGG
>CAXGXL010000681.1:0-2668 GCA_964013555.1 uncultured bacterium | reverse complement strand
TCTCAAATCAAAAATCAACGGGATTAACATAAGGTAAATCGGCGAACTCACCCTTCCGCAAACGTTCCGCTGCCCGAACGATATTGCCGTGAGGAAAAAGGCTGGGAATCGGAACTTTCGGCTCCATCCCATCCCACACCGTCTCAAAATGGTGCACGGGGTGCAAGTTGCCAGATATCTGCAACACATTTTCAGGCTCAGGACCTTGGTTGCGCATCAACTCAGTATCGTAATACCAACGGGGCTCCGGGAGTGAAGTCATTAGCCCACAATGGTTCAACCCCAACAACAAATGTCCTACTTCGTGGGCAGCATCATTTTTTACTGAATTTATATTTCCCACTCCTAAGTTCACGGCACCTTTTAAATAGGGGGGATTTATCGGGTCGTGTCTATAGGCTTGTCCTCCTGCTGGCGTTTTCCAATATTCACCCACGCATTGTTCTAAGACCCTTGTGCAATTGGCCATATCGAATGGCGAGGTCGCCGCTCGAATATGCTCTGTGTAGTGCCCTGGCCGCCTCGCACCAGTTGCAGGCATAATCACCTGCATTCTATCAGCTGAAAAATAATGACGGGCATACATCCTAACCACTGCATGCCTGGGGTTGGTACTTCCATCTGTGAGGTAGGTGGTCTCCCCACCGTGCGAATCAAGAGCAATTGCCGGAGCGAAGATGTCAATATTGGTTAATTTATCAACTGGGGCACACGGTCTTGTTCCGGGTGCGCGGCAGGTTACAACGCCTCGAATGTGAATTCGGTTTTGATTGTGGACCGATATCTCTTCGTTGAACCCCTCAGGTCGCAAGACAATGTCACAGGGCCCTTCGGTGCCAATGGGCAGCCACGCGGCCTCACTTAGAATAAGCCTCCGAGGCCGCAAGAGATGAATTTCAACACCCATCCCCATATTGGCAGCCTGAGCCCTAAATGCCTGGCAAAGCTGGTGTGGTGTTTGACCGGCGGGAAAATTGAAGAGAAGACTTCTTGCAGCGGAAGCATCCACACCGGTGGTATGAGCCTTTTCAACGATATTGAGTTGCAATTGAAATGCGCTTGGGTTCGCCCGCCCTGTCCACTCACCAAAAACGAGGGTATTTTCGGAAGGGGGACGCATATTGACCACAGGAACCCCCCCGATAGCTTGGGCCTCGTATCCAGCTCTAGCCCAATATTGATTAATTTTCTGAAACATCGTGTTTGCTCTTTTTGTATCTGATTGGACGATTTTTCTTGGCGGGCGGTACCGGTCAAAATCTGCTTGGTTCTTGTATCGCTGGATCATCACCAACTGCGTATCGATGGCGAATTTTTGGGAGGACATGGCAATAGGGTGGTCTTGAGTTTGGGGGCGGACACGAACCGTCAGATTGGGACCGCCCGCAACTTGTGCTACGATGCGTTTGTTCAAAAATTTGTGGTTATTGACCCGTTCTCCTTCTGGCAAAACATAGATGGTGTGTTCAAGGGCGTTCACGTCAGATTCTCTAAACCTATTATTTGTTATGTAGTCGGTATGAACCCGCAAATAACAACTTAGGTACGTATGGGGAGCTACCCTCCGCATTTGAAAAGTCTTTCCAGTAGGATGAAACGTGGTTCCTTTTTTTGTGCCGCCCCCCAGTGGGTTCCCGTCGGCCCGTAAGACCTTTATATTGACATCAATGTACTCATCCGCATCCGTATCTCCACGAACCCCCGTGAGACGAAGCCGGTAAGAAAGTCGGTCGTTATGCAACATTTCCTTAGTAGCAAAATCATCTGCGTTACTGTGGCGGCATCTAGGGTAATCACGCCATAGAGCCATCGGCGCTCTGGCAATAGGAGGGGAGCGGACGGCTACCATGGGCTCTATTTTGTGATGCAAGGTGGTTGAAGGAATCAAATGAGTCGTACGAACATAGGCAGGGCTTTCGTTGTGATGTACCCACTCCAACCGGGATCCACCAAAACCGATGGCCATAGCGTCCACGGGCAAAAGAAAAAGGAGCAAAAACAAAAATCTTGGTTTTAGCATCACCTAAAGAATAGAACTGCTTAAACTTGCCAGTCAAATCGTTCTCAGCAAGCATCTATTCGGTTTCTGCTCAAAGCAGTTCATTTTAGTAACGATGCTTTATCAAGAGCGACTCTCAGACCTTTGGTGTGAAGGAAGGTTGCACCAATTTTGAGCTAGGAGTGGGAACTCGTGACTCTTAGCCCGCAAGGAAGTATAAGCAACCTATCTTAATCACTGAGTTTCCCCGACAAGTTCCGCAAGCCTTTGAGCTATGACTTTGGCACTCATCACGCCTTTGTAGACATAAAGCTGACTGGGTAGGCCTTCTTCTAAAATGCTCTCACAGACCCGCAACCGCTCACTCACCGCAAAAATAACCGGTCTTTCTAGCCCCGCCTGCACCAATTCGACACGCTTCCACACCGCCTCGCGGCTCCAATAGCCCATCACCTCGAGGCACACGCTCTCGCTGGTATCTCGATGCGTGAATACCAAATCGGGCACACATATTCCTACCCCCGGTAGGTCTAGCAACTCAGTTGCGACATCAACCTTCCACGGAGTTTTCAAACGGGCGAATCGCTTGCGGAGGGTTTCGACCTCGTCCGGTAAGCGCACAGTGGCTGATGGATCCTCGGCTTTCTTCTTACCCTCCAAATGAAAACC
>CAXGXL010000680.1:0-2669 GCA_964013555.1 uncultured bacterium | reverse complement strand
GGGCGTTGATTGCGACATCTGACACCATTGACTTCCTTTCAAAGACCAAAGGCATCTAATCAATGGCTGACGGCGGTACCGGAGAAAAAACGGAGGAACCTACTCCGGAGAGATTGAGAAAGCTCCGCAAAGATGGAAACGTCCCCAAGAGTCAGGATGTCACTACCGCCTTGTCATTTTTAATAACGTTTGTCGTGCTAGCCGGCTCCATAGGCTTCATAGCAGAAGAATTTTCGGATTTGGTGAACCTCGCATTTCTCGCTGCAATTTCCGAAGAACCCAGCGGTATGCTGGTGCAACGACTCTTAAATCAGGGGATGATTACCATGGCCAAAGCGACTGCACCTGTAATGGGAGCTGCGTTTGTCATCGGTATGGTCATGAACATCTCACAAGTGGGCTTTTTATTCACCCTCAAACCCATTACCCCCGATATCAAAAAGCTCAATCCAGTTAATGGGCTAAAAAATCTAGTTAATATGAAAAAGCTCGTTGAGCTCCTCAAAACTATCGTGAAATTCACTCTCATTAGCTACCTGTCTTACGCAGCTCTTCGAGATGCCATGCGGGACGTGATTTTAGTTATCCGAAGTGAGTTGACCATCGGTATGAAGATCATCGGCTCCATTATTTGGGACTTTTGCATCGATATTGGTGGCGTTTTTGTGGTGATAGCGGCGCTCGACGCTTTCTATCAAAAAAAACGCTATACAAAAGACAATATGATGTCCAAATATGATGTAAAACAGGAGTACAAGCAAAGCGAGGGAGATCCGCAGCAAAAAGCGGAGCGAAAGCAACTCCACCGTGAAATGATCAACAACGCTCCTTCTGGAGCCGTCAAGAACGCGGACGTCGTAGTGAGAAATCCAGATCACATCGCAGTAGCACTCAAATACGATCAGGATGAGGAAAATGCCGCCCCAGAAATCGTCGCTAAGGGGATGAATTTATGGGCCGAGAAGATTCTCGATGAGGCCAAACACTACGGAGTGCCTATAGTTAGAAATGTACCACTTGCCCAGGCACTCAACAAAATGGAAGTGGGCGATAACATTCCAGAAGAACTCTATGAAGCGGTAGCTGAAGTCCTGAATTTCGTATATACCTTAGCCGAAGAGCAAAAAGGGAAAGGTAGATAACTTCTAACCAAATCCCCCCTCTACCGTGTAGGAAGACCCATGGCCAACAACCTTACCAGTTACAATCGCTTTACATCGCTCCCAGCCAATATTGCTGATTATGGCCAAACGGTCGAAGAAATCCAAAGCCAACGAGGAACTCCGGATGGAAATCCCATGGTTTCGCCCATGGCAAGTCCCAGTGTCTCAGACCCCCACCTAGCCCTAGCTCGAGTTGGCTCTGACAAGGTGAGATTGAATCAGCCCTCTGAGCCCGTTGCAAACCCCTACGAAGGGCCTAAATCAGTTTTGACCCTAAGTCGCTCTGCAGCTCAAAAACTTAAGAGTAGCGTGGTTGGGCAGCTCCAGGGGATTGTAGGAAAAGGTCGAATCGGGGACGAAAATCTCCAGCGCCAGATGGACCACTCTCTCCAACGAGTAAAAGGCCTAGCTGAGTTTCTCGACTATCAGAATAGTCTCACGGACCGAATTTACGCGATGACTCTAAGTGCCAGCAAAGGCTAGATTTTTTAATTTAGCATCCCTCTCAACATCCCCTCCATCCCGTGTTACAAGAACCCTATGTCTGACACTCGAAACGTCGTCGGCGATCAAATGCAGGTTCGCCTTGAAAAACTCACGGAACAATGGTCCCAAGGCCAAGTAAGCCTCAAGCAGATCATGGGCTTAAGTAACGACGAACTCTACGCTATCTCAACACAAGGCTATAACTTCTTTCTCCAGGGCAAAATCCAACCAGCTCGAGTGATCTTTGAAGGACTCGTGGCCATTGAGCCAAGAAATGCTTATTATTACCGAGCACTTGGAGTGATCTATTGGCGAGAAAAAGAGCCACAAAAAGCCCTGAAGCAATTTACCTACGCTATCCGAGTAGCTCCCAATGAAATCGCCAGCCATATCAATCGCGCGGAAGTTCTGGTTGCCAACAAGCAATTCGACGATGCTCGTAGCGACTTGCAATACGCGCTCAAGCATGCCCAAGCCCACGATGGGGCCCTCGTCCGAAAAGCCAGAGCAATTCTTCAGATGATCCAATGATCTTTGAAACGGATTGACCACCCCCTCTAAACCTTTGATACGCACCAGTTGGAATATCCTGCCGATGATTATTGTAATGCAATCATAATAACAGGAGTTCCTCCAATGGCAGCAAAAATCAAACTCTGCAAACCAATCTCGCCAGAGCATCAGCGCGCAAACCGATGGTTTTCTAGCCTTATCCATCAAGCCGATTTCTCCGCGCCATCCAATGAGAAAACCCAAGCTGGCCTGGAGCACTGCATCGACTTCTTTCGTGCATACGCCCAAACCGGTGACAAGCGTTTCCTAAATCTCTGCGAGGACTTCCTTCAATACACCCTCACATCCACAAAAGATGTCCGCCCTAGAGCTGCTTAATTCATTTTTTAGATAATTTTTTTCTAATTTGTGCGATCTTTCCCTGCAAGTCCTTTCCTCTCGAAATCTCCCCCCCTCGACGGAAGCTCTAAACTTGTAAACTTCGAAAGTTCTTGATTCTAGCCCGAA
>CAXGXL010000679.1:0-2675 GCA_964013555.1 uncultured bacterium | reverse complement strand
TTTTTTGATTCGTTGAGCACTTGTCGCATGCGATGGGCTAAGCCAAAGAGGAAAAGTCTCCCCACTGGGCTTTGGGTACTTAGTTGCAATGCCAGCCAGTGTACGGCTTGGAAGCGCCGAGAAAAGTTCTCCGCCTGATTTCGGTCAACTTCTTTTGAGAGAGAGTCTATGATGGCCTGGGTTAGTTGGCTAAACGTATTGTCAAATTGCGCTTCGATGCTCTCAAAGCTGGTACCCTGGACTGAGTGAGATTCTTCACCTCCAAATGCTCGTAATATCGATGTATAGGAGGGAGCAATAGCATGCCTGGTTGCAAAGTCGTCTGCTAATGTCAGCCATGGACAAGAGAATTGGGTCATAACAAATTCCTTAGCTTGAACGACGTCGGTTGGGAAGGCAAACCCGAACGGTGAAAGTAGGGGAAGTTGTTTTCTCAGGTTCGCACGAGCATTTTCATGGCCAAATTTGCGAGGTCTGGCACACGAAGATCTCCTTGGGGGTTGTACCAATTGACTATCCAACTGAGGGCACCGGTGAGAAATTTACGTAAGAGTGCAGGCTCCATGACTAGAATTCCTTCGGACTTGGCCTCCTCGAGTACACAGAGCCAAATGCCTTCGTAGATATCCCTTAACTGCAGAACGCGGTTTCGCTTGTCATTTGAGAGGGAATCCCATTCGAAGACTAGTACACCCAGACCACGACCGGTATCTCCCAATATGGCTCCAATTTCACACTCTAAGAGCGCTTGAATTTTTTTGCGGGGCGTCAGCTGAGTATTGCTTACGGCGGTTTTCATTTGTTCTGTGCAGACAATGATGGTTTCGGCCATTACTGCCTCAAGGATATCTTCTTTGGTTCGGAAGTGATGAAAGAGACTACCGGATTGAATCCCCACGACTTTAGCTATATCTCGAACCGTTGTTCGGCTGTAGCCTTGGCTTCGGAATAAGGTGGTGGCGGCAGCTAAGAGTGCGCCCTTGGGGCTCTCTGGATCCGTTATCATTCCCGATGCTACAAGTTCTTTAACAATTTTAGACACTTATTACTCTTAGGGCTTATATTTATCGTACGTGTCCGCCAAATAATGGCTAGAAAAACACGCCCGACATATCGTACAATATTTACAAACCAAGCGCTTGCTTGGTAGTTAGGCTAGCGAATCTCGGGCAAGCTGTCTAGGGGTTCTTTGCGGGTAGTCCAAGCGAAGAGGTGAAGTTGAGCCATTGCTCTTATGTGGCTGGTTTCAAGTGGCTTTGGAGGAGTCAAGCATGCCTTATCAATCAGTATTTAAAGCGGGGGCTTTTAGTGGCCGTCACTTTATCGTTACGGGGGGCGGAAGCGGTATCGGACGTTGTACCGCCCATGAGATTGCCGCTTTAGGCGGTCATGTTACGATTGTTGGTAGAACCTCAGAGAAGCTTGAGGCCACCGTTGCCGAAATCGTGGATGATGGTGGAGCGGCGGATTGGGCTCTTTGCGACATTCGAGTGGAAGATACTGTCAAGGAAACCGTGAGGGCCGTCCTACAAAAGTACGGTGTTATCGATGGGCTCGTGAATAATGCAGGAGGGCAATATCCCTCGCCTCTTTCCGCGATAAACCAAAAAGGTTTCGAGACCGTGGTTCGCACGAATTTAGTCGGTGGCTTTTTGATGGCCCGCGAAGTCTATTCGCAATGCATGAGTATGAAGGGGGGGGCTATTGTAAATATCACTGCTGACCATCATGGGGGGATGCCGGGAATGGGCCATTCAGGTGCCGCCAGAGCAGGTATGGAGAATTTCACCAAGACGGCTGCATTCGAATGGGCATCTTCTGGAGTAAGAGTTAATGCCGTTGCTCCAGGCTGGGTTGCCTCTAGCGGTATGGATACATACGATGGTCCTATCAAGCATTTAATTCCTAAACTGCGACAAGCAGTGCCTTTGAAACGATTGGCTACCGAGTCCGAGGTAAGTTCGGCGATATGTTTTTTATTAAGTGATGGAGCCAGTTTTATAAGTGGTGCGACTCTTCGGGTAGATGGGGCTGCTTCTGTTGGAAATATCTCAGTATGGCCTTTGATGGATGCACAAAACTCCAGTTCTTACAACGGTTTTCACCGGGCTTCTCTTCCCAAAGTGCTTGAAGAGTCTAACGATTAACCTAAGGAAACTACGATGCCAAGCCTAGAGTCCCAACTTCAACCAACTTCTCTTGCATTTCAGGAAAATGCTCAAGCGATGGAAGCGAAAATTCAAGAGTTTCGTTCTATTGAGCAATTAGTGCGTGATACAGCCCTCGAGAAGAAGGAGCGATTTGTTAAGAGAGGAAAATTATTGCCCTGGGAGCGAATGGACTTGGTGCTTGATCGCGGGGCTCCATTTTTGGAGCTGATGTCTCTTGCGGGCTACAAGATGCACGATGATCGCGATGGCTCGACCTCAGGCGGTGGCTTCATTGCTGGAATTGGATTTGTCCGTGGAATTCGTTCTTTGGTTGTAGCCAATAATTGTGCGATTAAAGGGGGAACGATTTCCCCGGCCGGGTTGAGTAAGTCTCTTCGGCTGCAGGAGATTGCGGCAAGAAACAAGTTACCTATTGTTACCCTAGCCGAGAGCGGTGGCGCAAATCTGAACTATGCAACCGATATATTTGTCGATGGTGCACGAACTTTTGCGAATCAAGCTCGC
>CAXGXL010000678.1:0-2677 GCA_964013555.1 uncultured bacterium | reverse complement strand
AAACGTTAGGATCTGCATCGTATACACCGTCGACGTCAGAATAAATTTCGCAACTCTCGGCACCTAGTGCCGCCGCCAATGCCACCGCAGTAGTGTCAGAGCCTCCACGCCCCAAAGTAGTAATTTCTCGCTTGAGACTAACCCCCTGATAGCCTGCAACAATAACAATCTTCCCGAGCTCAAGAGCTTCTTCCAAGCGATACGGCCGTACCTCTATAATTCTCGCTCCTTGGTGACTGTCTTCGGTTATTATTCCAGATTGGCTTCCAGTAAACGAGATAGCTTCGGCGCCCAAATCATGAATTGCCATGCTGATTAACGCCATTGAAATTCGCTCGCCCGCAGTCACAAGCATGTCCATTTCACGACGTGGTGCATTCGGCGAAACCTCTTGGGCCTGCTGAATAAGTGTTTCTGTGGTCTTCCCCATAGCACTCACAACCACAACGATCGAAGCACCAGATTGAGCAGTCGCTACGATATGAGACGCGACAGCCCGAAGCCTATCGACGTCCGCAAGCGAACTACCACCGTATTTCTGAACGAGAACAGGCATAAAACCAATGCCCCTAGACTAAAACGTTAATGAGAACAGTGCTCTTTAGCGACGCTGGCGAACTTGATGATCTCGCCAAGTCTTTCGCAACTCATCCAAGTTTCTTCGAAAATCGCTGCAATCATCATCTGTTTCCACAAGCGAACTGTCCACTGCATTGAGCACACCCAAAAGATTGTCTCCAACAGCAATACTCTGTGAAACCAAGTCCTCAAGCCGAATATTCGTAGGCTCGAAAAGATAGTCGTCTACCTCTAGCTCAGTTCCATCAAAGAAACTCAGCTCGATTGCACCACCAGATGGAACAAAAGCAAAACACTGTTGGCTATTTCGAAGAGCTAGGGTCTCGGTATCGCCACTGATAACCCAAGTAACTTTGCGCAGCCATTGTTCTACAAGGCGCAATAACGGATCGCTGTACTCACCGCATACGTCCTCACCATTCACAAGAAGAACCAACCGTCCTTCTTCGCGAACAATATCGGAAAGTTTAGCCAGGTGAAGATCTCGATTGCTCTCTAACTCGTCGGCGGAGAGCGTGCCATCATCAAGGTCGAATTCGTAAGTAATTGTAATTTTCATAAGAACAATGTCACTAAGACATAGATATCTATTGTCTCCTTTCGGGGTCGAGTTTACTGAAGACTTTGTGATAGCGTCAAGCCAAGAGTCGCTTCCATTTTCATGAGATTGGACTCGAACTAACAATTTTGTTGCAAAAGCAGCAAAATAGAGCACTCACCCTGCTTGGGTTCGTAAATAAATAATTTTCAACCTTTCTAAGGACGCTTTCAAACGGTGCCCCCATTCACCGAGCTCATCTTCTCGTCCAACCAACAAGGCTTTTTCGTAGACCCGAATCGCCTTCCTCACCAGAACGTTCACCCGACTACGAACCTCGTCCCAATAAATCTCAGCTTGAGCCTCATCCAAATCGTCAGGGGTCTCTAAGGCCATGATTTCATCGTAAAGAGACTCGTACAAGGAGCCTATCTGAAATCCTGCCGCAGCCACTACTGATGGCTTTCCATAGCGCATTGCACGAAGGTATCGACTCTGCGCAGACAATAGCTGCACGCATTTTTCTTCAAGCCGGGTTCGCAAAAGCTCTATTGGGTAGGCTAAAGTGAGCTCGGTAAATCGAGCCCGAGCGATATCCCCCATTCGAAAGGTCGCTTCTGACACCAAGTCCCTTCCCCGCCGTTGGCGTGCTAGCGACATCTTCACGAAAAACCGAAACGCTCTGGACAAAGCTATTTCTGCGCCTTCGGGATCCTGGGCCTCATGCATTGAGATTCCCCGCCCTACCAAAGCCTCAAAGCGATGCCACTGCGCAAGATCTTCCTCTTCCAACACAAAATCAAAAATTCCAACGGCCTGCCACCACTGACCTAATTTACCGTAGCACACAGCCAACCTGAAATGAGCCGAAATCCACGTGTTCTCAGCATGCTCATTAGTTGGCCGCGAGCGCTCGACAAGCATGGTATAATACCTCTTCGCATCGTCGTACTTATTCTCGCTTTCCAAAAGTAAACCCAAATTATAAAGGGCCGGCACATAATAAATCCCGTCTTCAAATTCCTTAATCAAGCGCTTGTAAAGGGCTTGAGCTCGGTCCCATAACTCATTGCGCTCCGCCTCACCCGCGAGATGGAACAAAAGAGCAGCATCGTAAACATCACTGCCGGTTAAGGGATCTTTGAACTTCCGAATGACCGTGCCGCCCAAGCGAATAGTCTTGGGCCTCTTGAGTTGATCTAAGCCCGTTGGCTGCAGAATTTCGTTAGAATGCGAACAACCCGCAAACACCGCCAGAAAGAGCCCAAACATAGAGTTCAATAAGGGCTTCAAGCGATAACATGGCCTCCCAAGCGTCATCGACGCACCTAGCTCGCTGGCAGCTTAAGCCCCAAGCGCGACATTACCGCTTGAAGGTCATTCCAGACCGGCCGTTTTCCGGCGGGGTTTCTCAAAAGATAGGCCGGATGGAAGGTTGGCATTAGCGCAATACCCTCGTATTCCTTCCATTGCCCACGCATCTTGCTAATTGGAGTGGGGTCCTGAGTTAAACTCTGAGCCGCATAGAGACCCAAGGCCACAATGACTTCTGGCTCAATC
>CAXGXL010000677.1:0-2678 GCA_964013555.1 uncultured bacterium | reverse complement strand
GGCTTTGTAAAAATCGTATCTGATGCTAAATACGATGAGATATTAGGCATCCATATAATTGGACCACGCGCTACGGACTTAATTGCCGAAGCCTGTGTGGCTCTGAAGCTGGAAAGTACAACCGAAGAATTAGCCCAAACCATTCATCCCCATCCGACTCTAACGGAAGGCGTACTCGAAGCAGCCCACGCCGCCTTGGGGCGCCCCATCCACATGTAGCGAGAGCCAAATGGAAACGATTGTGAGCACCAAAACAAAATCCAAATCCTCCAAAATCACTTCTAGAAAGGGAGCCAAGGCTAAGCATAAGTCGACAATTACCACCATTGTCCCCAAACCTAGCGCCACTCCCAGCCAAGCGGCGGAATATATTCGGCAGCGCTCGCCAAAGGACACCGCGGGGCTTAATAAAAAGCAACTTGGCGAACTTTTTGGATACCTCTATGAAACGAGACGGTTGGAAGAACACCTCGTAGCGCTTTTTCGTCAAAATAAAGTGGTAGGAGGGGTTTATCGCTCATTGGGGCAAGAAGGGACTGCAGTCGGATGCGGCTATGGCCTGAAAAAGGGAGATTTTCTGCAGCCACTCATTCGCGACATGGGTTCTATGTTAGTGCACGGTGCCTCCCCTATTTCAATGTTCCGGCAATATATGGCAAAAGGCACAGGGCCTTCGGGAGGCCGTGACTTAAATCAACACTTCTCGAATCCGGAGGTAGGTATTTTGGGCCCAGTTTCTATGCTGGGAGCAATGGTTCCTGTCTTAGCTGGATGCCTCATAGCCGCTCGTAACCGCGGAGAAACCGATAAAGCCGGTTTAGCGTTTATCGGTGATGGAGGCTCATCAACCGGAGCTTTTTATGAAGGCGTTAATTTTGCCGCGGTCCAAAAGCTTCCCCTGATAGTTGTTATAGAAAACAACCGATATGCCTACTCGACTCCAACCGCCGCTCAAGTCCCTGACGGTGATATTTTGCGCCGAGCCATTGGTTTCGGGTGCACGGTAGCTCACATCGACGGCAATGATGTTCTAGCTGCATACGAAGCAACCCGAGAAGCACGACATCGAGGGATTACGGGACAAGGCCCTACGATTATTGTATCTGAAACGTACCGGCGTCGAGGACACGCAGAACATGACAACCAAAAATACGTTTCGAAAGACGAAATTGCGGATTGGGAAGCCAACAACGATCCAGTAGATCGGTTTAAAGACTTCTTGGAAAAGGGCAAACACCTGAAAAAAGAAGAAATGCAAGCCATAATCGATCGTATCTCTGACGAACTTAATGCAGCCCGTGACCAAGCAATCAATGAACCCTTTCCGGAGGCGAGCACCGTTACTCACGGCGTATTCGAAGATGGAACCCAACCATGGCCCGATGTAAACACCTGGTTTCGAGGGGGCCCAACCTACCGCCCTGCCGATCTTAAAGGGGACCAATAAGATGACAACAACGTATTTAGAGGCCATTCACGATGCTATTGACGAAGAAATGGCAACCGACGAACGGGTGATTGTCTTTGGAGAAGACATCGGAGCCTACGGAGGTGCCTTTAAGGTAACTGAAGGTCTCTTAGACAAATATGGGGCGCAGCGTATCATTGAAACTCCCATAGCAGAAGCAGCGGTGGTGGGTGCTGCGGCCGGGGCGGCCATGTACGGAATGCGCCCAATTGCGGAGTTGCAGTTCATCGACTTTATTAGCTGCGCTGGGTTTGATCAATTGGTTACAGTCGCAGCAAAAAGTAGATACCGCAACGGCGTCCCATGTCCTATGGTCTTACGGGGCCCCTCAGGGGGAGGCGGTCGGGGCGGACCTTTTCACTCGGCGTGTCCCGAAATGTGGGCAGTAACGACACCTGGAATTAAAGTGGTTTTTCCCTCCACGGCGTACGATGCGAAAGGTCTGATGAAAGCGGCGATTCGAGATCCGGACCCCGTCTTGTATCTGGAACATAAATTCCTTTATCGACGCGTTCAAGACGAACTCCCCACAGAGGAGTTCGTTGTCGAGCTCGGGAAAGCCGCTCTTCGCCGCGACGGAACGGATGCTACGATTATCACCTACGGAGCGATGACCCACGTTGTGCTCGAGGCCGTGGAAACTCTAAGCGCCGAAGGGCATAATATCCGCGTCCTTGATTTGCGCAGTCTAGTTCCACTTGATGAAGAAGCCATTATTCAAGCCACCAAGGAAACCAACCGCATTCTCATTGTTCATGAACATGCGGGTCGAGGAGGATTGGCTGGTGAAATTACATCGATTATCAATGAAAACGCATTCGATTATTTGGATGCTCCAATATTACGAGTTACGGCTCCTAATACCCCAGTTCCCTATGCGCCACCGCTAGAAGAAGCCTACCTACCTCGGCCAAACGATGTTCTTTGCAAAGCTCGTGAACTTCTTGAATACTAAGTATTAACTATGAATGTTGTCCACTCCCTCCAAGAGCTCAGAGCTCTCGAGCGAAATTCCTCTATAGCCATCGGGAATTTCGACGGAGTTCATCGAGGGCATCATATGCTCTTGGATCGCAATAAGGAATTTTCGGCTACCGAAGACCTTATCAATATCGTTTATACATTCGACCCACATCCAGCTAAACTCTTTCGGCCCAAATTGGCTCCGGCTTTAATTGAACCCCTAGAAGTTCGACTAGAAATGCTCTAT
>CAXGXL010000676.1:0-2682 GCA_964013555.1 uncultured bacterium | reverse complement strand
ACTCATGCATTCAGCAATGCTTTGAAGCATAGCCTGAATCCGGTCTTCCCCGGCCTCCAACAGGTCAAAGGCATTGTATTGAACGCCACGATGGTTCTTATTCACCCAGGCATTGGAGCGTACATCGGTTTTCCCCATCTCCAAGAAGCGCCCGCCGGACTTAAGCAACTTCAAATTGCCATCCACAAACTCCCCGGATAAGGCATTAAGAATCACATCGATGTCCGCATCTTTAAAAGCATCCACGTAATCCATGGTTCTAGAGGAAGCGATTCTCTCGGATGGAATACCCAAAGTTCGCAGGACATCCCATTTGGGCTCGCTTGCACTTGCGTACACCTTTGCGCCGACAAGGTTAGCCACCTGCGTTGCAGCCATCCCCACACCTCCGGCCGCAGCGTGAATAAGAATCGATTCACCCGACTTAAGTTTGCCCAGCTCTAAAAGGGCATACCAGGCGGTGAGAAAAACCAGCGGTAAAGTCGCGGCTTCTTCATCCGAGAGATTCTCGGGTGTTTGCACAACATAGCGGGCGTCAGCAATCGCACTCGAAGCAAAAGTCCCTTGCCCTAACCCAAACACGCGGTCACCAGCAGACACATTCTCTACCGATGAACCTACTTCAACAACCACCCCCGCCAATTCCAGGCCCAACCAGGGGTTTGGAACCATCCCCAACGCATTGAGAACATCACGAAAATTCAACCCAGCTACTCGAACCTCCACGCGAACTTCTCCGGGTTGCAAAGCAACAATACCGAGGGGATTGACAACCAAGTTGTCCAAGCGCCCTTTCTTGGCAACGTCAACGCGCCACTCTTCTTCGCTTGGGAATTCCAAAGCCCGCCTTGGGGCAAAGAGAAGCCGCGGGCAAAAAACGACCTCCTCGCGAATCGCAAACTCCGCCTCTCCTTGAGTTGTAAGAATGCGTCGAATAAGAGCTGCGTCAGACTCCACATTCAGAGAATCAATGGTAAGCAGTTGCAAGTGGGGGTTCTCGGTTCGGGCGGTTCTCCCCAATCCCCATAAAGCCGAGGTCCCAAGAGACGGCAGCGTATCTTGGGCAATAGCCCCAACACTTCCCTGGGTAATCCAAACTAGCGGTACCCTAAGGTCTGATTGAAGTTGGGCCAGAGCCAATGCCGACGACTTCGAATTCCCACTAACGAAGTCCTCGTCTTTTGGCCAGAGCTGGATGATTCCCTTCAACTCTCCTTGGGGAAATTCATCCAACGTCTCTGCCAGCCGCACCCTAAGTCCTTCATGCTCTAATCCCCTCGCGAACTCGGCCGCCCCCGCCCCCGCCAGAACACCCCAATCTCCCGTTGCTTGATTCCCCATCGGGGTCGACTGCCATTGAACCTTGTACTCCAGCGTGGAAGACGGTTGGGTGTGGGCGCGACGCAAGGCTTGGAGATCTGCCTTCTTGAGTTGAATTTCCTTCCCTTCACCAATGGCATTGCCACCATCATCGTAAAGGACAAAAGAGGTTTTAAGTGTTTGCTCCTGCTGCTCCACCGCATCAATCTTAATCCACACCCGCCGGGGAGCCGGCTTCCATAGGGAAAAGCTACTCAAACCGAAGGGCAAATAGAGGTTCTCTTCGTCCCCAAGTTCAGCCGCCGCTAGCGCGACGCCGTGTAAACTGGCGTCCAAAAGAGCGGGGGGAATTTCATAGCTTTCTTCATCACCCACAACCGAGGGCAATTCTAGTCTAGCCCACGTAGCCCCATCACTTTGCCAAGCGTTCTTAAATCCTTGAAAAGAAGGACCGTATTCCAAACCTTTGTCGTGCAAGCTCGGGTACAACTCCTCTAAGTCGATTGGAGATGCATCCCTAGGCGGAAGTTCAGACGTCCATGCACTAACGGGATAGGTGACTGCTGGACTTAACTTTCCTTGAGCATGCAAGGTCCACTCGTCGGTGGACCCTTGCTGACTATAGATCGAAATGGTCTGCTCTGCATCGGCGGCAATTTCTCCTAGGGTTGTTTGAACCGTAACTTCCTGCCCTTCAGAAAAAACCAGCGGAGTAGATATGGAAATATCGACCAATTGGGAATCGCGTTCGGCCGAGGCTGCCATCATCATTTCCACAAATGCAGTCCCAGGAAACACCGTCTGCCCAAAAACTCGATGGTCGGAAATCCAATCAGGAGAATCCACCAACAAACATTGGGTATAAAGCTCATGCGACGTTCCAGCGACAGTCGAAAGCTGCCCTAATAAAGGGTGTCCCGAATCCGCCCCTCCATAACGCCGACCGGCCCCCTTGAGCCAATAGTGGGTCCGCTCAAAGGGATAGAGAGGCAATTGCATGCTAGTCTTTAGGGATTCACTGTAAACGGATCCCCAATCCACAAAGTGGCCACTGCTAAACACCCGCCCCACGGCATTCAGCATCGCGCGACTTTCGTGCACCCCTTTCCTAAAGGATGAAATGAATCGAACCGACCCATCATCGATACTGCCAGCAGCCATCCCGCAGAGCACCCCTTTGGGACCGCACTCGACATAAATGCGAACCCCCTGGTCGAAAAGGCATTGAATTCCTTTCCCAAATTGCACCGCTTCGCGCACTTGGCGGACCCAATAATCAGGAGTGCGCAGTTCCTCACCCGATGCCACCTCACCACTCAAATTACTTATGATTGCAACACTGGGTGGGTTCATAGTGCAACT
>CAXGXL010000675.1:0-2683 GCA_964013555.1 uncultured bacterium | reverse complement strand
TCAATTCAATCGCTTTAATCTCGGAATGTCGACGCACCTTGTCTCTCAGAGTCTCATAGCACAACCTCCCATTCGACTGCCGAGCACCGTAGTAACCGGTTCCCAATTGCCAAACGAGATCGGCACCATGCAAGTGGTGCTCGCTTACCCCGCCTTCCCCAGTATTGTGAAAGCAATTGGCCTGCTTCGCTCCCTGGTTAAGGCTCGCAATCGCGTTACGCCCCAAAGAACCGTATGACATCGCAGAAATATTCACCATTGACGGTGGGCGATAGGGTCTATCCCGATTGTGACTTAAGCCAATAACCTTGAGACAAGCTTCGTCAGCCCCATCCCCATGCGCTTTACCCGGGGTATGTGGAAACGCAGCATGCTTAATGATAACGTACCCACTTTGATGCAGATCTTCACTCGTTCCGAAACCAAAATTATTATTCTCCCCTTTTGCCGTAGCATAGATCCAACGCCGCTCATTTCTGCTGAATGGACGCTCCTCTTTGTCATTTGCAACCAAATACTGCCTTAACTCCGGCCCCAATTGCTCCAACCAATAACGGAAATGGCCCAATAAAGGAAAATTGCGCAAGATAGCGTGCTTCTTCTGAAACATGTCGTATAACACAACAAGGACAATCAATGAAACAAGCACAGTTATCACCGCACTGAACCCACTCTCTATCCAATGAATAAAGGAACTACTCATTCAAAGATGCTAACCAACTCTATAACGAGGAGCAACGTTATATGATGCTATCTTTCCAGATTTGATATGGCCGATTCCAGGATCCGGTCAATTCCAGAGTAGAAATACTTGTCAGACGGAAATTCAGCTAGAAATTCACTTTGCTCAACCAAGGCCGGCATTCCCTCAGTAACTTCACTTTTGTACCACTCCATGAGCGATCCCACATAATCCGTAGAATTTGATGACCGCGCAATATGCTCCACTGTTTTCAGCGCGCGATATTCTATCGTTGCTGACCCGATAGTGTAGTTAACTAGCGTGATTAAAAGATGAATAGCATCCTCGCCCGACAAACCGGCATCTAGGAGTTTTCGTAAACTCAACTCAAATACCTTCAAAGAAGCGCGGTCCAAGCCAGCATGAGCACCCGCTAGGCTCACTATCCCTGGGTGCTCCAAAAAAGCTCTTCTTATCCGCCCGAAGGTTTCCCTCACCCAGTCCTGCCAAGGCTCTCTTGAGTGTTCAGCAGGCCTGTATTCTGAGATAACACGCCCCATTAGCTGAGAAACAATCGCATCCTTATTCTCAAAATGACGGTAAATGGCCATCGCCGTAACACCCAACCGCACCCCTAAACTACGCATAGTCAATGCGCTAAGTCCCCCTTTATCAACGATTGCAAGAGATGCATCGAGAATCATATCCCGTGTCAACTTGGCCATAATATCAAAATTCGCGTTAGTTTACTCCGGAATCGCCTTTTGACAATCCACTCTCGCCTTGTTCTTTCGCTCTACAATCCAATTTAGCGAAGACCTTATTAGCATCTGCTTCAAGTGCGCTATTACAACCAGAAGAACAACTATGAACTTCATAACCATCCACCGTGGTCTTGTATTTCGTACTCCCAAACATAGCCAAAGAACATGCAGGGCATTTCGCGATGACTTTATCTATCTTGCCATCTGCTTGATCGCCATGAGCCAAACAGACCTTTGTATGAGCATTGTTCTCTATGGATATCATAGCCTTAGGAGCCTTAGCCCCCTTATCTGTACATGCACCAAGAGCACCAAGAACCAAGAAGAGAACAAAGAGTGTAGTAGGTGATTTCATTATTTCCTTCCAAACACAAAAAATCCAAAGGGTACTTAGCATTTGAAACCCGATTGGAAAAGGGTCTGGTCTTAAATTACGGTAGTCGCCTCCGCTTGTATCCTAGCATCAGATATCATCAAGGGTTATACTCCTTCGGGAAAGAGAGTGTCTGAGCTATGCCAAAATATATATGGGTCATCGTAACCTCGGTCTGCTTATTGACCCATTGTCAATTCGAAAGGTTTGATGTTGCCCTCGATAAAAGTAGCGAAGAACCCAGTCTCTGCGGCAATGGCATCCTTGAAGCGGACGAAGCCTGCGACGATGGCAACGCGATTTCTGAAACCATGTGCACCTACGGCACTGAAACCTGCCTCTCGTGTAACGCTACATGCTCATCTGAAATCGAACTCGTAGGAGAATATTGCGGTGACGGCATATTAAATCCAGCAGAAGTTTGCGATGATGCAAATATATTCGATGAAACAGAATGCCCCTATGGGTTCTTCGACTGTGTTCACTGCAACTCAGATTGTAGTGAGAATTTTATTGTATTGGGACGTTTTTGCGGTGACGGCGTGCAAGATCCGGAAGAAGTCTGCGACGACGGAAATAATTTCACCGAAGCAGAATGCAACTACGGCATATCCACTTGTTTCGGGTGCAGTGAATTCTGTGATTTTAAGGTTCAATTATTTGGTGGGTATTGTGGTGATGGAGTGTGTCAAAACGAGGAGCAGGAGCTCACCCCACCTTGCGAAATTGACTGTGATATTCTATCCGGGCTGCCGGTTTGCGCAGATAGCTTATCGGAATCCTTTCGCAAGGAAAATATAGAGGCCGGCGCTCCCTTAGCAGAATACACCATGCCCTTATCGGCGGTAGAATCTCTTTTTTCAG
>CAXGXL010000674.1:0-2695 GCA_964013555.1 uncultured bacterium | reverse complement strand
CGGCTCGAACGTTGGATATCGGCGGTAGCTGGCAGAAGAGCTCGATTTCGCCCACAAGTGTCGGTGCGTTTAATTGAGCCAGGGTTCTTTCCTCTCCCTGGCGGAGCTGCTTTACGATCGTTACCTGGCCGCGAGTGATGATGTACAAAGGGGGGGGAGATGATTGATTTTGTCGGATAATTGTAGTCCCTGGTTTGAATTGAGTGGGGTGCAGAACGTCGATCAAACCAACTAGGGAATCAATGGAGATACCCTGAAAATAGGGTAGTTCTAATAAGTCAATATGGGGCATTGCGCTAGCCAGCGTAACCTTCTACGAAGGTGGGGGCAATCAAAAACGAATGCAGAAGCCCTGGCTCGTGGTCCCTTTTGCCGAGGTCGCATCGATGTTGCGTGGATTTCCTGATTTTCGATTGAAATTTGGGTGATTCCTTGCTTGCGCAATGGGATTCACTCTGGCAGATACCCTCGACTTTTTAAGGCTTTAGGAAGATGTAACCATGATGAATCAGCGTGTCGAAGTTCCAAGTGCAAGTGGCCAATTGGTGTGGTGCCCGGCCGATCCTGGATTGGGTATTGGAGTGGTTACTGCCGTTGAGGGACCTCGAGTACGAGTCCAATTTTTACGACTTGAGGACGAGCGAGTTTATACTACCCGCCGTGGAGACTGTGTTCTATTAAGGTACACGATTGCTGATGGTGAGAAAGTGCTTGATCACGAGGCAAACGAGCATCGTGTTAAGAACCTTATTGGAGATAACCCAAAGAAGGTTGCGCTCTATGAGCTGGACAACGGCGATTCGATCCTTGAAAGTGAGTTGGTTCCGGACGTTCGAGACGTTGGTCCTAAAGATCGATTGGCGAATCTGAATCTGGTTCATCCGGAAGTAGTTCGTGCAAAAGTTCGCGGCCTTGATCTAGATAAGGTCACGCGCCGGCCCGGGGTTTCAGCCATATTGGGAGCTCGCGTAGAGTGGCTTCCTCATCAGATAGACGTTGCAACTCAAGCCTTAGATGCTACTCCAGTGCGCAAACTCCTAGCGGACGAAGTTGGATTAGGAAAAACCGTCGAGGCTGCCTTGATCTACGCAGGCCTTCGGCATGAGGGTCGTGCCACAAGGGTTTTGGTGTTGACGCCGGAAGCACTTTGCATTCAGTGGCTAGGCGAGTTTTACCGCAAAACTCACGAGCTTTTGGTTTTGTTGGATGAGGAACGACTTAATGACGCTGCGATTGATTTTCCAGATCTAAGTCCGTTTGAAGCCCACCAACGGATTGTGGCCTCTATCGATACTATTTCGAGCGACGAGACCCTAATGACTCAAGCCATTGAGGCGGACTGGGATTTGGTGATTGTCGACGAGGCGCACCATTTACGTTGGGACTCCGACTTAGGTGGGAATCAATCGTACCGCCTGGTTGAGGGGCTCGCGAAAAAAACCAAGCATTTCTTGCTTTTGACTGCAACACCGATGGCACTTGATCCAGCTGAATATCATGCTCTTTTGCGCTTACTCGATTCCAAGCGGTTTGATGATCCAAACTCTTTCGAAATTGTACGGCAGCGCGTGGCTACTATTCGTTCTTTGGCGCAGAGTGTCTCCAAAATGGTGGAGGAGTGTGAGCCGTTTCCTGCGGAGGTGGTTGAGCAAGCAATGGCCATATTGGCAGATGACCCAGAGGATCAGGAGTTGTTCAAGAGTTTTTCGGAGCTTTCCGTGTCTAGTGATGAGCGACTCGATCGAGCGGGTGAGATGATCGATTGCCTTCGTCAACGGCATGGTCTGGCGGATTATGTGGTCCGGAATCGACGGGGCCCCGTAGGGGGACTTCCGCAGCGCTTGTCGAAGATGTGTCCGCTCGAGCCTACGGAACTTCAAAGTGTCTTGATGGAGATCGGCGAAGATCTTGTTATTGAAATGGTTGCAGGAATTGCTGATCCGAAAAGTCGAAATCAAACCATGGGCCGACTCTTACGTGCCTTGTGGGCCACGCCCGGTGCGTTGATGGAGATTGTTAAAGGCATCAGTCCGGTATTGGTGCAACAGCTGGGGCCGCATATCGAAGAGGTTGTTAGTGCTCCGCTTGATCAGCACGGTCTGCCTACCGGAGACGCAAGACTTCGATGGTTGGTCGAGACGATTCGAGTTAACCCGGATGAAAAGCTACTTGTTTTTGTGGAAAGTTCGGTTGCCGTGCGGGCACTTAAGACGGCGTTAGATGCAGTATTGGAGACAGATATTGCGGTTTTCCATCGAGATCTGGCTCCTCGGGATCAAGATCGGCAAGTTGCTTGGTTTAGAGATAGTTCTGGACCTCAAGTGATGCTTTCTACTGAAGCGGGCGGAGAGGGGCGAAATTTTCAGTTTTGTCATCGTGTCGTGCTTTATGATTTACCCTGGCGACCAGCCACTATTGAGCAACGTATTGGGCGGGTAGATCGAGTTGGACAAAAACGTGATGTTGAAGTCCTCGTACCTTTTTTCAAGTCAGGCTATGAAGCGGCGATTTTAAAGGTAATGCAAGACTCGATTGGGGTGTTGGACTACACCGTTGGCGGAATTGACTATGCGCTTGAGTATGTCAGCGATCGGTTGGCCAATCTTGTTTTCAGTGGTGCAGAGGCTGACGAGTGGAAGGAACTCTACGTTGATACGTCATCCCTGGTTAAAGACGCGCGTCGTCGTATTTCAGC
>CAXGXL010000673.1:0-2699 GCA_964013555.1 uncultured bacterium | reverse complement strand
GCCCGTTGCCTCGGTAGCTCAATGGTAGAGCAGTTGACTCTTAATCAATTGGTTGTGGGTTCGAGTCCCCCCCGGGGTACCATTTTTAACACTGTTTTTTTCAGCCTCAAACGAGTTGAGGCTTTTTGGGGAAAACTCAGTGCTAACAGTTTTGCTAACAGTTGGCATCCCCGTTGTTGGTTTACTACTGCACCTCTACCTTGACCGGCCATGGCGCGACAATAGGTTAATGGCTTATTCGATTATTCTTCAACAATCATTGCATGAAGGGCTACCCTTGCGCTGATGTCTGATCCTCATCTGACCACTGCGCAAAAAGCGCAGGTTATCAATTTTGATCGAGGCAAATACGGCACCTTTGCTGAGATTGGAGCTGGGCAGGAGGTAGCCAGGTGGTTTTTTCGTGTTGGTGGTGCAGCTGGGACTGTGGCTAAGAGCATGAGTGCCTATGATATGGCCGTGAGCGACGCAATCTATGGTACGGCAGAGCGATACGTTAGCCAAGAACGTCTGCGACTTATGCTAAGCCACGAGTACGGACTTTTGGATGAGCGGCTAGCACCTGATCGCGGAATGAATACGCGATTTTTTGTCTATGCTAACACTGTGGCCGTTCGGAGTTTCAGTCGACAACAGGATGGGCAAGGCTGGATGGGCATCCGGTTTCAAACTGCCCCGGGTCAACCCCCGAATGACTTGGTGTTGCATGTGCGGTTGCTGGATAAGGACAACCTCAAACAACAGGAGGCTGCAGGAATTATTGGGGTGAACCTCATCCATGGAGCAATGGAATGGTATGCTGAACCAGAGAAATTGCTAGGGTCTTTGCTTGATGGCCTGAGTCCGCATCGCGCGGAGGTGGGGCTGGCCCGGTTTAGCGGTCCAGATTTTGAAACGGTGGACAATCGTCTCATGGCTTTGGAGCTGGTAAAAAAGGGTCTGGCTAAGGCCACGCTATTTGACACCAATGGCGAGGTCACCCATCCAACAGAGGCGCTATACCATAGACCAATAGTGTTGGAGCGCGGCAGTTTTCGACCGGTTACCAAGGCAACCCATCATATGCTGCAAAGCAGCTTGTCACAGTTTGTGCGTGAGCCTCAAGTGAACGAAGATGATGTTACGGTTCTCTTTGAGATGACGTTGAAAAACCTCTCACACGAAGGCACCATCGACCCGCAGGATTTTCTTGAGCGCGTGGATATGCTAGCCGCGGTGGGCGAAGGACTGGGGGAGGACCACAAGGTGATGGTTTCCAATTATGCGGAGTTTCACAAGCTTGCCGGTTATCTATTTCGGTATACCAAGGAACCAATAGGGTTGGCTTTGGGCGTGCCAACTTTGCGCGAGATTTTTGAAGAGAAATATTATGCTGATCTCGAGGGCGGTATATTGGAGGCCTGTGGGAGACTGTTCAAGAATGACCTCCGCTTATATGTTTATCCCACAATCGACCCGACCGACACGGTGCATAACGTAGGCAACTTGCGCTTACCAGATCATCTCCAGGGCCTCTACGATTATCTCGTAGAAAATCGTTTCATTCGGAGCATTGATGATTTTAACCCCGATTACCTAGGCATTGCCTCTCGGGATGTTTTGAGCAAGATTCAGGCTGGCGATGCATCTTGGGAAGAATTCGTGCCCTCGACGGTAGCGGCCTGTATTCGCGCGCGTGGTTTATTAGAGCGACGTGGGACAGTCAAAACATGAAGACATGTCCCAAACCTTTCAGAGCTATGGAGTGTGTTTGCCCAAACAAACTTTTTTACGTGCCGCTACTTGCCGACTAGAGTGCGTCCTTCCGGTGCCGGAGTGGCGGAATTGGTAGACGCGGCGGATTCAAAATTCGATTTTCGTGTTCAATGATGTTCAATAGAGTTCGGTTTTTACGGCATATTTCATTTTAGCCCTATATACCAGTGCTACATAAAAGTGGCACAAAAAGTGGCACAAGATTCGAGGTGGGCGGGGGGGGTATAAAAAGATTTCTGACACCCCCAACATGATGGGTTTTGGCCCGCAGAATTTTTTCACAAAAGCCCCCCCCACCTCTGCCTTGACCGGCCATGGCGGCGGCGTAGGCTGACGGGCATGAAGCAGATTCTGGTGATGATGGCGGCGGTGGTGTTGGTGGGGTGTGGGGGGAAGGATTTACCGGAAACACAGGCGAAGAAGCCTAAAACTACCCCCGAGAAGCTCATTGCCGACCCCATTGTTGAGGAGGAGGTTCGTAGGAGGCTCGAAAAGCCGGTAGGTGAACTCACTGAATCGGATTTAGCAAAAGTCACTCACCTTGGCTCGGACCGAAGAACTACCGACGCGGGCCTCGTGGAAGTGGCCAAGTTGCAGAACCTCATCGACCTTAACTTGGGCTTCACCCAAATCACCGACGCGGGCCTCAAGTATGTGGCCAAGTTGCAGAAGCTCACATTGCTTGGATTTGGAGAAACCAAAATCACCGACGAGGGTCTCAAGGACGTGGCCAAGTTGCAGAGGCTCGAAGGGCTTATCTTGCGCAACACACAAATCACTGACGCGGGCCTCAAGTATGCGGCCAAGTTGCAGAAGCTCGAATGGCTCGACTTGAGCGACACCAAAATCACCGACGCGGGCCTTAAGGAGTTGGCCAAGTTACAGAACCTCACCCGCCTTGACTTGGACAACACCAAAATCACTGACGCGGGCCTCAAGGAGTT
>CAXGXL010000672.1:0-2701 GCA_964013555.1 uncultured bacterium | reverse complement strand
TCGTGCTGCACAGTCTACCCTCGAAGCCCGTGGGGATGGTGTTGTAAGGTTTACTAACCTTAATATCATCAAAAAAGATGATGGCGGTATGGTGGTGATGAACCGCAACGGCGAAATCTCAATTATGGATGAGAGTGGCCGAGAGCGGGAGCGATACAATGTGAATTACGGAGCCCGAGTTCATTTTGAAGATGGTCAGCCGATAACCGCTGGCGATACGATTTGTGACTGGGACCCCTTTGCGGTTCCGATTCTCACGGAGGTCGCAGGTAAGATTGCATTTGGCGATGTTATTGAAGGCGTCACCATGCAAGAGCAGCTGGACGAACTTTCGGGTCTCTCAAGAAGAACGATTATTGAGTCCAAAGACAAGGATACTCGCCCGAGACTCTCCGTTAAGGACGAATTGGGTGAGACTCTCAAGATCCCCGGAACCGAGAACGTTGCTCGTTACTATATGCCAATCGGGACCAATATAGCGGTTGTTGAAGGCGATGAGGTTCAAGCGGGAGACGTTATTGCTCGTATCCCGCGGGAGACAACGAAAGATAAGGATATCACCGGTGGTCTTCCAAGGGTCGCGGAGCTTTTTGAAGCTCGCAAGCCGAAAGACCATGCTTTGATTTCTGAAATCGATGGAGTGGTTCAATTTGGTAAAGACACCAAAGGTAAGCGCAAAGTCGTGGTTGTTCCGGATGTGGGTGAGCCTGCGGAATATCTGGTACCGAAGGGTCGCCATTTGACGATTCAAGAGCATGACCGAGTGCGAGCCGGTGAACCGTTGATGGATGGTCCGGTCAATCCTCACGATAAATTGAGGATTGAAGGTGATAAGGCGCTTGCCCGATACTTGGTGGATGAAATCCAGGAAGTTTATCGATTGCAAGGGGTTCGTATCAACGACAAACATATCGAAACCATTTGTCGACAGATGCTGCGTCGTATTCGGGTGACTCACGTTGGGGATACCGGCTTCTTAATCGATGAAATGGTCGAGAAGGGCCGATTCGAAGACGAGAACGAGAAAGTGATGTCAGAAGGCGGCCGGCCAGCAATTGGTGAGCCTATGCTCTTGGGTATAACCAAAGCGTCTTTGTCCACCGAATCCTTTATCTCGGCGTCATCGTTCCAGGAAACCACTAAAGTTCTTACGGAGGCGTCTATTTCAGGTAAAGTGGACAATCTCAAAGGATTGAAAGAAAACGTCATTATGGGACGTTTAATTCCAGCGGGAACGGGTTTGGGTGGGTATTCAAATCTTTCCGCAGTGGTGGATCCTGAATTGTTAGAAGAAGATGAAGAATACGAAATGACTATTGATGATCGGGAAGGGCCTTTGTTGGCAAGCTTGCCCGGTGTTGCTGTTAACGAATAGTCTATTGCAAGGAATGGATTGCTCGCTCTTTGGAGCGGGCATTTTTCTCTGCTCTTAAGAATCATCGAGTAACTTCTATGATACATCGAGTTCGAATCTTTCGTATTTCGAGCGTTCTAAGCTTATTTATTTCGTTGGTTTGTTTGCCGCTAGCAGTAGGGGCTCAGGAATTTATCGGGGCTCAGCGCTGTAAAAGCTGCCATGAGTTCGAATACATGATTTGGGCTCGCGGCCCTCACGCAAAGTCACAAGCCCACTTGACGCCTGAGAATCTTCGGGACGCTAAATGCAATACATGCCATACGATGATTCCCGGCGAGTCGGACAAGCGATTTGCAAATGTCCAATGCGAGCGCTGCCATGGAGCTGGGGAATATTATCATCGTGACTATGTGATGAAAGACAAGGAATTGTCCAAGGCGGTTGGGTTGGTTACGCCTTCTGCCTCGCATTGTTTGCAGTGCCACACTGAAGGAACTCCGAGTATCAAAGCTTTTGACTTTGCGAAAATGTGGGCGAAAATATCCCATGGAGCAGAGGCACGAAAGCTGTGGGAGAGCTCCCGAGAATTGGAGCGACGTAAGAAGTAGGTTCCAACTTCTTTGATTTTGCTCCTTAACCGGTTAGGATCTTGCAAGATGCCCACTCGATTCGTAGCTGCAGGCAGCAATGCCCGAAATCTTAAGGTTCTTGATGGGCCGGAGTTTGCGTTCGTCGGGCGGTCGAATGTGGGCAAGAGCTCCTTGGTAGGCCGATTGATAGGCGCTCCAAAACTGGTGCGGACCTCTCGTACTCCGGGCCGAACCCAGCTATTGAATCTCTTTCAATCGGGAAATGACTTTGGAATTGTTGATCTGCCCGGTTATGGCTATGCCAAATTGTCAAAGAAACATCGGGCCTCTCTTCAAAAGATGATTTTTGAGTTTATAACCGAGCGCGAGAGCCTCAGTGCAGTGGTCCAGTTGGTTGATATTCGTCGCACTAAGGTTAGTGACGATGACAAACGGCTTACTAGCTGGGTCCTTGAAAATGAGGTCCCGTTAATTGTGGTGATCACCAAGGCAGACCTCGTTCCGAAAACGAAACGAATTCATCATATTAGGCTGATCGAAGAGAGTCTTGGGATCCCGAGAGCAAGCGCTCTTGTGTGTTCAGCTAAGACAGGTGATGGTAGAAAAGAACTCTACGGTCGCTTGGTGGGATACCGGACATGATCACGTGGTTTGGCATATTGGTTTGTAGCGTTGTTAGCGCTGGAGAAGTAGAGGCCGGCACTCTGATAGACCAAGTCGTGGCGGTGGTGGGTAAAGAGATCGTAACCGAAAG
>CAXGXL010000671.1:0-2702 GCA_964013555.1 uncultured bacterium | reverse complement strand
AGCAACTCGAGCTAACCGCTCGCTATCCGGCGCTTCATGGATTCGGAAAACTCCCGGCCAATCACGCTCCAAAAGAAAACGCGCCACGGCCTCATTTGCCGTAATCATAAAATCTTCAATCAACCGATGAGCCTCTAACCGGTCCCGTTCCCCTATTTTCAGCGGTATCCCATGCTCGTCGAGCTCCACCTTTCGCTCAGGAAATTCAAAATCAACCGCACCTCTTCGTGACCTGTAGCGACGAATATAACGTGACACTTTCGACAACTCATTCACCAAAGAATAAATGGCTTCGTCTCTACAAGGATTTCCGGAACTTAGGCTATCCCTTGGGTTGTCCAGAGCTGACTGAACTTGCTTGTAGGTAAGCCGACCACCACTTTGGATGAGGCCAGGATAAACCGCAACCTGCGACGGAATTCCTCCCTTATTGATCATCATCTCGACCGTCATAGACAAACGAGGAACGTGCGGGTTCAACGAACAAAGGCCAGTCGAAAGCTCCGTAGGCAACATATGAATAGCTTTATGCGGAAAATAGACACTAGTGGCTCGCCGATTCGCTTCCTCGTCTAGCGCACTGCCCTTAACAACATAATGACTAACATCTGCAATAGATACCCATACCCGATACCCATCTTTCTCCAACCGACAAGCGACGGCGTCGTCAAAATCGCGAGCGTCTTCTCCATCAATCGTAACGTGAAGTACCTCCCTCAAATCTCGGCGCCCGTCTCGTAAAACCTCAGCCGGTTCTACCTCGCCTAGAGCCTGCGCCTCGTTAACCGCAGCGGTTGGATATCCCCACGATAACCCGTGCCCCAAAACGGCCATTTCAATTTGCACTCTCGGGTGATTCGTCGGCCCCAGCACTTCAATAATATCACCCCGCACTGCCCGTCGACGACCATGCGATGGATTTAATTTCACAACGACCGCATGCCCCTCTTTAACCTTAGAACCGGGATCTTCGACCACAACGTGGACATTTCCCGGCACCGTATTGACTACTGTATTCTTCGAGCGTCGCCAGAGAGTCCCAACCAAGAGCCCTTCACCCCGCTCTACCACTCCAAGGAGCTTGCCCTTGAGCTTTCCACGTCTATCTGCATCAATTCGAATATTGATTCGGTCCCCACTAAAAAGCCCACCCACCTCTTCTTCAAACATCGTAATTGGCGGCAATTCATTGTTCTCCGCGATAAAGGAACCTCGCCCATCGGGAAGTAAACGCACTAAACCAATCACCTCTTTACCTACCCACGACACTAAATCCTCCCGAGGCGATTGCTTAGGACCTCGCTTTTTAGTTTGAGCAAAGCGATTCCCACGAGAGTGCTCTTTGCGCTTGCGCTTCATTTTGGATTTGCGGTGCATTCCTCTTCCATTCTTCTCCACTCAGCTTCACAATCCAAGAGAGCGAAAAAACTTAATATTATCCAAATGTTTACATGTTGACATTGTGATTTAGAGATATCCTGATAAATAGTCCATATCACGTTATTTTTTCATTTAATTTAGGGTCACAAGAATGCAAACACTTGGAATTACGTTTGTTTACTTCATTGCAAACATATCAACATTAGCGAGTGAACAACCCGAAGGGGCAACAAAATTCAATCAATCCATGGCACCGGTCGTTGAATCCTACCTCAAAATACAAGAAAGCCTCGCGGCAGATACAACCACGCACATTCGTCAGGCCGCTGAATCGATCCAAAAGAACCTGGCAAAAGTCCAAACCGCCCACATTCGAGGGCCTAACTCCCAATTTTATCGAGAACTTCCCAAGCGATTGCGCAAAGCGGCTATAGAAATGGCCAATAGCAAAGGACTGGAATCGGCACGAAGAGCATTTTATGCCGTATCACGCCCCATAACCCTGTGGGCATCGACTGCCAAACCCAGCGGGACAACCCTCGCCTTTTCCTCTATGGCCGGAGGAGGTTGGCTACAAAAAAAAGGTCCCCTTCGAAACCCCTACTACGGATCTCAAATGCTCGAATGTGGCGAATTCGTTAAATTTGCCGGAGAATAGACTCAGCTCTTTAAATGCCGCTTTAAAAGAAGAGCTGGGGCTGTTTTCGGATCTTTCGGCCAATGATGCCGCGGATACCTTCGACTTAGGCTCTTGGACAACTCGGGATAATGCCTTTCCCAAAAGCCCCCTAAATCCGTCGTAACTTGAATCGGACGTTTATTTGGCGCCCACAGACGGACCGTAACCGGAACTCGACCCCGGGCAATCGTGGGACTTAAAGTCATTCCATAAAAATCTTGCACGTAGCTCTCAATCCAAGGTGGCTTACCCGATTCGTAATGAATCCCCAAGCGCTTGCCACCGGACAATTGTAAATGGGTCGGCACCGCCTCTTGAACCAATTGCTGCTCTTCATATTCCAGCGTACCTAAAATAGCCGTTTCCACTGAGATTCCTCGTAACTCAGCAAAAGAAACTCGCCCTCGGCATGCAAGTCGGACGACATCTTCCGGCCCCCTTAACTCACCAAGCTCGATACCCAAATCAGCAAGACTCCCCTGCATCAATTGTAATCTCGCCAAAATCGCATCACATTCACTCCCCAGACCTAGTTTGTGACGCACATTCCAAGCTGCTTTGGATAGAATCTCGGAAGCGTCTTCGCTTGGAACTGCTGGAGCAAAAGCCTCATCAAGGCAGATCGCACCTAAATTTAGGGATT
>CAXGXL010000670.1:0-2704 GCA_964013555.1 uncultured bacterium | reverse complement strand
TACTCTTACCGGTGGCCAGATGATCAGCGAAGACCTCGGTCTGAAGCTCGAAGGTGTTACCACTAAGGATCTAGGAACAGCTAAGCGTGTATCCGTAGATAAAGACAACACCACCATCGTTGATGGCGCTGGTAAGAAAAAAGATATCCAAGCTCGTGTTGGTCAAATCCGTGCTCAAATTGAAGAAACCAATTCGGACTACGACCGTGAGAAGCTTCAAGAGCGCCTTGCTAAGCTTGTAGGCGGTGTCGCTGTTGTTCGAGTCGGAGCTGCTACCGAAGCGGAAATGAAAGAAAAGAAAGCTCGCGTTGAAGATGCACTTCACGCAACTCGAGCTGCAGTAGAAGAAGGAATCGTTCCTGGGGGCGGTGTTGCTCTTTTACGAACTCACAAAGCTCTTTCTGGAATGGAGCTTGAAGGTGACCAACAATACGGTGTGAACCTTATTCTTCGAGCGATTGAAGAGCCTCTTCGACAAATTGTTACCAATGCTGGACTAGATGCTTCCATCGTTTTGGACAAAGTTCGAAATGGCAAAGGTTCTTTTGGTTTCAATGCACAAACTGAAGAGTATACAGACCTCATTAAAGCTGGGGTAATCGATCCAACTAAAGTTGTTCGAACTGCGCTTCAAAATGCTGCTTCTGTTTCCTCTCTTATGCTTACAACTGATGCTATGATTGCAGAGAAGCCTAAGAAGGAAGGTGCTGCTGCTCCTGCTGCTCCTGATATGGGCGGTATGGGTGGCATGGGAGGTGGAATGGGCTTCTAAGAAAGCTTATTCAACTTTTCAAAGCTGAAAAACGAAGGGTCTCAAGTGTTCTTGAGGCCCTTTTTTTTGCTCTTTGTTTTCGATACGGCACCTCAATGATAGCCGGTAACCGTCGGGTATTCTGACTTGTTAGGTGTGAACAAGATACTTCTATGGCTCGATATCAGCACCTCGTTTTTGTCTGTTCGAATAGACGTCCTAGAGACAATCCCAAGGGTTCCTGTGCCCCGAAAGGGGCTCAAGAGGTTCTTGGTTTATTAAAACAAGCGGTGCACTCCCGTGGATTCAAAAGGAATATTCGGGTTGTAGAGTCTGGGTGTTTGAATTGCTGCAATCGAGGAGTCACCTTGGTTGTTCAGTCAGCCGAACGAGAATTGGGGGAGACTTGGTATACAGGTGTCAACTCAACCAATGCAATGGAGCTCTTTGAATCCCACTTCATTCATCAGCGTGTTTACGAGCCCCTTGAAGAGGATTTTTAGGGAGCCAATTAGTGTCTTGTATTCTTCTGCTGGCTAAGGCAGGAAGTCAACTTAACCTCCAACACAGCCGAATTCTAAGTGGGCTGACGATGGTATTATTATGAGTGAACTAAAACCGGAAATTGTTGAAAAAGTTAAAGCAATCATTGTTAAGCAATTGGGAGTTGGCGAATTAGAAGTGAAGCCTGAAAAATCCTTTGTAGATGATTTGGGTGCTGACTCGCTCGATATTGTTGAACTGGTAATGGCAATGGAAGAGGAATTTGGTTTTGAGATTCCTGACGAAGAAGCGGAGAACATTCGAACCGTTGGTGACGCTATGTCCTACATTCAAAGCAGTGAGAGCTAGATTGTGAAGATTGCCATTGCATCTGACCATGCCGGATTGAATCTTCGGAAAATCATTGCCGCTCATTTGGCCCAAGCTGGGCATGTGATCGAGGATCTGGGGCCTTTAGAGGACGACTCTGTAGACTATCCTGACTATGCGGCTAAAGTGGGACGGGTTGTTGCTGAGGATATTGTCGATCTGGGTATCTTAGTTTGTGGTAGCGGTGTGGGAATGTCGATTGCAGCAAATAAAGTTCCCGGCGTACGAGCTGCACTTTGTTTTAGTACCTACCTTGCCCAAATGTCTCGAGCTCACAACAACGCCAATGTATTGTGCTTGGGAGAGCGTGTAACGGGGACTGGTTTGGCATTTTCGATTGTTGATGCATTTGTTTCAACCAAGTTCGAAGCCGGTCGCCATGGAAGGCGCGTGGAAAAAATTGCGGAGCTTGAAAATCAATGAACACATTTTCACAATTAAAGTCAGTTGACCCTGAAATTTATAGCTCCATTCGAGAGGAATTGGAACGCCAAGAATATGGTCTAGAGCTCATTGCAAGCGAGAATTTTGTGAGTCGGGCAGTGATGGAGGCTACAGGGACAGTACTCACCAATAAATACGCAGAAGGCATGCCAGGTCGGCGTTATTATGGTGGGTGTGAAGTTGTAGATGTAGCGGAAAACCTTGCTGCGGATCGTGCTAAGGAACTCTTTGGTGCGGAGTACGCAAACACTCAACCTCATTCAGGTAGTCAGGCGAATATGGCTGTCTACATGAGTGCCCTTGAAGTTGGCGATACTATTTTGGCAATGGATCTGGATGCCGGGGGACATTTAACGCACGGGTCCCCAGTTAATTTCTCTGGGCGTCTCTACAATGCTGTGCCTTATGGGGTTGATGAGAAAACCGAAACAATCGATTACGACCATCTAGCTAAGTTAGCGCGAGCCCACAAGCCAAAGATGATTGTGGCCGGTGCCAGTGCCTACACTCGAATTATCGATTTTGAGTATTTTGCTAAGGTAGCCCAAGAGGTTGGCGCACTTTTAATGGTTGATATGGCCCACATCGCGGGGCTGGTAGCGGCGGGGGAACACCCTAATCCGGTTCCCCATGCAG
>CAXGXL010000669.1:0-2709 GCA_964013555.1 uncultured bacterium | reverse complement strand
CATCGTTAAAGGATTTTTCGTCAAGATAACCGGGAAACTCCAAACACAGTTCAGGAAAGAGCCGTAAGACGGCCACCGATTGCCAAAGCCAACGATTGTGGTTGGGCATCGTTCCAAGTAATCCGCTCGAGAGAATCCCCTTGCGGAATTTCGCAGGAGTTAAGCCACCGGCTCTCGCCAATAGGCTCTGCCGTTGGACCAACTCTTGGGCGCTTCTATAGTCACCTTGTTTCCGTAGTCTCTCACCTTCCTCTAATTTCCCAGCATGCACAGTAACGTTACGCTGGGAATCAAGATATTCCGTGGTCAGTGTCCAATCCATATCAAAGAGGTCTCCAACCATCACATGTTCTCGGCCCCTAAACGACTGAACAAAACCCAACGGACTCAAGTCAATAGCGGATTGCCCCTCAATGTCGGCCTTGGTCTGCCCCTTGTAGTCAGGGAGTCCATAAAGTGAATCGTACCGCGTTCTTTTGCGCTCGAATGCAATCGCCTTTGGCGTTGTTTCTTGACGGCTATAACGAACTGGCCCGAAACCAAGAATTCCCCCTTGTGCTTCTTCCCAAGATCTCGTTCCGTCTACAACAACCTCTAACTCCCCCACAATCAATTCGAAAATCTTGCCCAAAATCGGATTCATTTCTTGGGAAATGTAACGTTCGATTACTTTCCCCGTGTCAGCCACCGATAACCAAATCGAACCACGTCCGAATTCTGCCATTGCCTTAAGAGAGCCGCCCAATAGTTCCTTTTGATTGCTCCAAATTTCGGCATGTTCGACATTCTCTAACCGGTATTCTATTGAATGCCTTCCATCTATTTCACCATGGTTCGTAATCAACAGGTCCGCCTTTAGACCCACGCTGCTGGTAGCCTCAACCTTACCGTTTAGGGTTCTCCCCCCTCCATCAAATTCCAGACTGTAGCGATGCTGTAGACCTTCAGTAAAATCAAATGCCCACACCGGCTCGGCACCTACCGTGTTAGCTGACGGCACCCCCGAATCTCTTACACCGGACAACACAAGAAAAACAACGACCAACAATGTAGCCAACCCTAGGGCCGCACAAATCAGATGAACTTGCCTATTTTTTCTTTCAAATCCTAGCATCAGTTGTACCCTCACGGTTCGTAAAAAGACAGTGGCGACCACTTCATCGAGTTACCCCGAAGTGGTCGCGCAAGATTCCAGAGATTAAAGTTCAGCCGCCTCGAGAGTTTCCAGACTGTACTCCCAATCTTTGCTCCAAAGAGTGGTTGTTTTGGAGATACCGCTCCACCGAAAAAGCACTTTGGAGAACCTGTCCCAGAAGGTTTCTAAGTAAGCGCTAATCTTACCGCTTAGGGAAGAAATCTCGAAGTCCTGCCCGATACGAGTCGCTAACATTATTTCCGACGCAGAAGCACCCGCCGCGGGGCGAGACGCGCTGATGCTTGCGCTGGTGGGTAGAGATACTTTGATGAGATTCAAGTCCCCACGAACTCCAGCGTCGAGTATGCCGGAGATTCCGAGGCCTAATTCAGCAAAACCGTCCACCGAAGCAAATGGGGTAATCTCACCTGAAACCGACTTTGCCGAGTCGTCAGCCCGGGCAACAAGAGTGCTCTTAACCCCCGCCTTACCGGCTATGCCGGAGTCGATATGAAGGGGAATCCCCATAATGGGCAACGGAATCGATATCTCGGCAGGAGCTATGTTCACAGAATTGCCCGAGGGCGTAATATTCTTACCTAATACCTGAAAAACATTCGCCGCTGAACTTGTGGAGTTCAAACTTCGGGAAACATTCAGAATCTTCCACCGACTACCCTCTCCCGAGCTAGTACTGCACGATGACCTCTTCCAAGTTGCGTAAAGGTCGAATTCCGCGGAAATGCTCGGTCGCAGATGGCTCCAGTTGGAAACGTCGCTAAAATCGGCTCTATTACTGAGTTTCACTTGAAAATCTCTGTCAAGGCATACTCTGAATTTGTTCTTCGAGCCCCACTTATCATCACCAGCGCTCTGGTATTCAGGACGGGGTGGATTAGGTGAATTCGCTAAGCACTCAATTACCCTTTCTCGCCTTTCCTCATCGTCTTGAATAAACCGCTTTAGATTGCGAGTACTCGACACGATATCGATGCTATCTGCACCAGGCTTGCTGTATTCTATCACAGCTCCCGCTACGCACCTTTTGACAGCGTCAAAACGAGGAGCGTAGACAGCAGGCGCAAGAAGCGCTGCGTAGTAAGCGTGATAAGCTAATAATGAGACATCGTAATCCATATCATTGCACCGGTTCTCTTCGACTTCGACCTTGGGCCCCCAAGTGCTGGTTACATCGTCAACGAAATCCTGGGGAGCCCAATCGCAGGTTGTGGGTTCTTTCGATGTGTGACCAATGCAACCGTTCTCTTTAGCGGCCTCGAGAGCGACAATAATTTCATGGTCCAAATTTTCGATTGCATCGCAAAGAGGAACACTTGCAGGAATAAATCCAGAGGAATCACCCGCTGAAGAGTTTCGGTCTTCAGAACAACCTTCAGTCAAACCCCTATCGCCTATAAACGGCTCAAGTGATTTCCAAATGTCCCGCCGCTGCTTGAGCAGTTCAAGAAAAGCTTTTCGCTGATGATAAAAATGGGTTTGCTCCTCAATGGCCTCGGCTCGCAGCGCACGATAAAAGCGCCGATGTTTTGTCCACCCGGAATTGTTCGTGTTAA
>CAXGXL010000668.1:0-2717 GCA_964013555.1 uncultured bacterium | reverse complement strand
CGGCTAATGCGAATACCTGCCCAACGCTAATTGGCATTGTGTCGGGTCCGGCATCAAGGATGGTAGCTTCGACGGCTACATGCTCAACGGGCTTGGCACAGCCACCCGAGAGGAACAGAAGAAAAGCTAGGGAACGCCAGGGCATTCGATGTTTGAGAGGTAAAAAATGCATAAATACGCACCTTAGGTTGGTGATAGGCTGCATAGGCCACAATTCAAAGACCATCGCAAGTTAGAGTCATCCTAAGAGGAGACGCAACGTCTTGTAGTCCTTGCCAGGAGTCTCTTCAATAACAAGAGGAGGAAAAGATCCCCGCAATGAGACAGACTCCAAAAACCATAACCTTGACCTCGACCCTAACCAGATACTTCAAACTAACCAAAAATAGCTGCCAAGGGGGCGACCCTCAAATCAGGCTCGCTACTAACTCCGATTTGTTCGTAGAGTGCCTGCAAAATGTGTTCAGGGCGCGGTACCTCTCCGCCATCGGACACGGAGAGCAGTTCTCCTGTCGCCAAATTAATTGCTTGTGGATTCATTCCTATATCAGAAGAAGCACCAATAACCTGGCCACCTTTGACATCCCCCCCTAGTAAAAAGCATGCATTCATCAACCAATGATCTCGGCCCCCGTTATTGTTAAGAAGAGGGGTCCTACTGAATTCACTAAAGCCGACAATAATCGTGTGGTCTATCCATTTATCCTCTGTGTCTTTGTAAGGGGCAGCACTGAGGTCCTCCACAATGGTAGCTACGGCATCAAAACCTGACATTAAGCGCGGCCCATGATCTGTGACCCAATTTGAGAAATGCGAATCCAAACCACTGGCTACTCGAATGCTAACGCACCGACTGATTCCGTTCTTGATTGCAGTTGCGGCCATGGCGGCCGCTGCCTGCGACGAACCAAGTCCACCATTAGCGTCGACTCCAAAATGTTCTCTTAGCTGGGCCATTTCCAGACTTGAGTTTTGAAAATCAAATAGGCTACCTAAGCCGCTATTTACTAGGCTATTCGCGTTAAGGCGATTGGATTCAGCCCTTTGCCAAAGACTTGAATTAAGACTTCTGGGGCAATTTGCCACGGTAGTAAGCAGGTGTTCCAATTGCTCATTCTGGTAAGAATCTAAGATGGGATTTCCGGCCGTAAGGGCCCTCTTCAAATCCGCCACGGAATTCGTTCGAAGAGCAGACGCAAAAGTCGGGTGTTCTCTATTATAGGACTCCATATTGAGCGCTAAATTGGGTATTGGGTTCGAGGCCCCTAATTTCGCCGCTAACCACGTGTCGGTAGAGGAACCTCGCGCGTTGATTCCACTGGGTGCCTTTCCCGTAAGAAAGCGCCGTCGTCCGGTTTGATGAGTTAGCGTCTCCATGCTCATTCCGCGTACAATCGCCATGCGATGGGCGTGATTCGCCAAATTCCCAATAAAAGGGCCGAGTTTCATTCCGTTGACCGGCTCGACAATCGGAGCTCCTGGCAAATCCAACAAATCGTAGGCTGGCTCAATTCTCGTTAGAGTTCGATTTGCACTTGTAAAGACTTCGTGATCTCGTGGGTCTAAGCTCAACAAAACGTCCCAAGCGCCACTAAAATAACAAAAGATATAGTGCATATCAGCTGCTGTAGATGCCGTGGAAGCCTGCACCAAACGCGAGAGTGTACTCGCTCCACCAAAAGTCGTCGCTCCTACGCCAGCTCCAATCGCCCCCTTGATGAAACTTCTTCTATCGTAATTCATTTCACCCATTCCTAATACAAGTAAAAATCCGGATGCGAAATAAGACCAACGCAAACCGTTCGCCAGGCCACCTTATTATCCTCAGACACCAGATAAGCGCTTCGAAACAACCACCGCCACGTCTCTAAACTCTGCGGATTCCCCACCGTACTTCTTCCATGAAACCTCAAAAGAAGACGACTAAGATTAGCATCAATCTTTTCAGGCGCACTCTCCCATGTATCTGTTCTATCCGCGAACTCAAACAAAATGGGAGAAGCGCCAGGTTCATCTTCCCGCTCAGCTAATTGCCAACACACACTTCTCGCAGCATCACCTAAATATTTCTGAAAAATAAGGGAAGGCTCTAGATCTTCGTAGGTAGATAAAGAAAAATCAGGCACCCCCAAGGTCCCCGATAATTCCTCCAAGAGGTTGTCACCACCTGGAGCATTCGTCTCCGACCAATAAATTCCCTCTGTAGCCCCTAAAAGCAATTCATTCAATTGGGCAATATCCACTCTTCTCATCCTACGAAAATGACTCTCGGGGGTCGGAAGCAAATCACTCGTTTCGGGTTCACCAAACTCAACAATTGTGCCCCCTTCAAAGGCCGGTACTTCAGACGGTTCAGCTGCGGCGGGGGAAACCACCTTCTCTGCTCTGCATCCCAACAACACGACCAAAAGAGCTATAACAACCAATCTCATTGTCATTTCACCCTCCTATACAAGGGACTCGTAACAATGGCCTTCATCAATTGCTTATAACTATAGTTAGACGTCGAAAATGCGGTTGTCCATTCATTGAGCACGGCTTCTTCATCGACAGACAACTCTCGACCTAAGAGACCATGCGCTGCATTTTGAACGGTGCACCGCGGCAGTTCATTGGTCGCAACTGCTTTCATGGCCAGCAACTTTGGGCCTTCAGAGATATTGACCCTGTGCTCGTCCCTAAGAAAAACCATGGACTCTAGCATTCCCAAGAACTCC
>CAXGXL010000667.1:0-2720 GCA_964013555.1 uncultured bacterium | reverse complement strand
GCCACAACCTGAGCCACAGCCCGAGCCACAACCCGAACCACAGCCTGAGCCACAGCCTGAGCCACAGCCTGAGCCACAGCCTGAAACCAATACAAATGCTGTTCTCAACGAAGATGGCCAAGCGTGCTACGAAAATTATTCAGAAGCAAGTGTCCAGTGTGATGTCGTCTACTTCGCCGGCGGTGACCATCCTTGGTGCTGCCGCGAAGAAAGTACTGTATGCATTGGACAAGGGTGCGTTGACGGACAAACCGCAACCAGTACCTGTGAAGGCTACCAGAGTCAATCACAGGCCTGTAGAGCCTTCTGCACTTGGGACGAGGCATGGGTAGTATGCGACGGAGACCCCTATGCTCAGGCCATCGTCAGCAACAATAATGTGTGTAATTGTAATTGACCTTTGCCGCTCTTAAGAAATGCTCTTAGCAAGGGAGAGAGTACCCAACCGGTATTCTCTCCCTTGCTATCAATAGGGGGAGGTAGTTTGGCGATGATTGTTACACCCCATCACAACAAATCAACTAAATAGGGTTCGTTACCACCTTTTCTCCCCCGGGGCCGGCGCAAATAAGGCTTTCCGAGGTGTTACGAATGAGGGTCTCCATCTAGATTTAAGGATCAGTAGAACAAGAGGTTCCCCTTGCCGGACCTTCGAAGCCAACACGGTTCGTTAAATCACTCGCTGCGCCCACTTTCCCCGCAAGCACCCCAAGCTCGTGGCGGTGGCTTTAGCTAGACTCGTTATATTGATTACCCACCATACTCCGGCGGCTCCGTACCCCATGTAAATTGCGGCCCAGTAGGCCAACGGAACCCGTAAGACCGTAAAGGGCGTCGTCAACCAAAACACCGTTCGGGTATCTCCGGCTCCTGCGAGTACCCCCTCGCATAGAGCATCGACCGCAACGCAAATTTGTGAAAACGCCAAAATTTGAGCGTAAAGAATTGCCGCATCGTGGACCTTGGGGTCCTCCGTGAACAAGCCGGTCAAAACAGACGCCCCAAAATAGAAAGCGAGGGATGCCGAAAAACCTAATCCCAGAGAAAGCGGTAAGGTCAGCCGAATGGATCGCCACGCCTGCTCTGGCCGACCGGCCCCCAGCATTCGGCCAACAAAGGACGCCACCGCCATTTCGATCCCGTGGTAACAGGGCCAAGTAAACCCCTCCAAAACCGAAAACCCGATTCCCAAGGCGGCATTCACGTGCGGCCCCAAAGGAGAAATAGATGTATAGAGAAGTCCCCAATACACCAATGCATACGAGATGGTCCCCATTGATATGGGGAATCCTATTTTGAGAATTCGCGAAAAATCCCCACCAAGCCGCAGATGCTTTCGGGATGCTCCGGTGCGCCCCCATAGAACAACTATCCCAATACTCCCTCCAATAAAATAGGAGAGATTGGATGCCAACGCGGCCCCAACAACTCCCAACCCAAAGTTATGGATCATCAATGGCGTGAAGATGATATTACAACCAAGCATAAAGGCATGCAGCACCATGGGGCTTCGAGCACTCCCCATGGCGATGAACCCCTGGTCCACTAGCGGTATCAACACCAAAGGAAAAGAGGTTAAGGCAATGGTAGATAAATACCGAACACATTCGCGGTGAGTTTCACCAGAGAGGCCTAGCATGCTGGCTATATCTGCCGCAAAAACCGTACCCAACAACATGGTACAGGCCGTTAAGACCAAAACCCCACAAAGAGATGCCCCCAAAACATTGCGGCGCAGCTCATGGTCACCGGAACCCGTAGCGCGGGCTATAAGCGGCCCCGCACCTGCGGACACCATTACAAAAAAACCTGAAAAGAGAATCAACACAAAGGTCGACGAGCCAATAGCTGCCTGAGCCTCTGTCGAAACGTGTTGAATCCAATATTGGTCTACGGCGCGATAGCCGTGGCGCAGCACAGAAAATAAAGTACTGGGAATAGCAAAGCGCAACACCTCACGACGGGTTAACTGAAATGGGGCCTCTTTTACTTCCATACCTAGACGCAGTGACTAGCGAGGCGACACACAAAATGCAACCGGCTGCCCGCACGCATCTCCTACACCAAAGGGCTGAAAGTCCTGCATGCAACGCATGAAAGCGTGCGCAATCTCCGAAAACCTCAACTACATGAACCGGCTTAGTAAGCCGAAAACCCTTCAATACTCAGGGGTAGTAAGTTGGGGTTCCGGGGCCCACGGGAAAACCTAAAACAAAAACCCACACATAAAATAAAACGACCCAGCCCGCTAAGTAAGCAATAGAGTATGGAATCATCATCGAAATCAAGGTTCCCATTCCCAGCTTCTTATCGTATCGCATGGCGAAGGCTAGGATGAGGCCGAAGTAGCTCATCATCGGGGTAATTATATTGGTGGTGGAGTCACCGATTCGGTAGGCCGCTTGGATAACCTGGGGACTGTACCCCACCGCCATCAACATAGGTACAAAGATGGGCGCGGTGACCGCCCACTGAGCCGAGGCGCTTCCCAGCATGAGATTGACAAAGCAGCACATCAAAATGAAGGGGATAAAAACCGCTGGGCCGGTCAAATTCCAGGCTTGGAGGAGATCTGCTCCGACGATGGCGGTAATAGTACCGAGTTTGGTCCATTTAAAAAAGGCCACAAATTGCGCTGCGAAAAAAACCAGCACCATATAAAGCCCCATGGAACTCATAGCGTTGGCCATGCCATCTATCACGTCGCGGTCGGTTCGCAT
>CAXGXL010000666.1:0-2733 GCA_964013555.1 uncultured bacterium | reverse complement strand
TTTCAAGCTCTGGCAGTTCCCTACACGATATCTGTTGGAACCGGAATTATCCTCTTTGTGGGAACGTGCTTTATAACGAAGCATCCCGATTTTTGGGAAATGACAAGGTTACTCAAACGAAAATTGGATCGCTAAGTAGAGGGCCTGCCACAAGAGGGCTAGAATTCCCCCTGCCTCAAAAGACAACTTGATTCATGCAAAAGAGACAAAGAGCTTTAGTCAATGAAACCGGTCTCACTTCAAGCCTCTTCTTAAATGCCTCAAGCAAAACCCATTTCTACAAGAGTCTAGATATTCGGATCAATTGGCAAACCTTGGGCCGGTGTCCCCACCCGCCCAATGGTGCGTCCTTGCTCCGCGGACATGCCGCTTCCAGCTGGTTGCAAATTCGCCAATGCCGAGCGTAACTCGCCAAGACGTCCCTTAAATGGAGCAAGAGCTCTCTTAAGCTCTGAGTGCTTAACCGTAAAAAGCTCTCCATTGGGAACAAGAGAATCAGCCGACAATCCCCGCTCGAGCAGCTTTCGATTGCTGGGACTTCTCAAAGCTACTTCAGCCATGTATTTTGCCGCAACATCATTGCCTTGAAACTCATCAAAAAGTGGGTCTCTCAAGGAGTTGAGCTCCAAAATTCGGGCGGCTACGGAAGAAAATTGCGTTTGACCGTCCCCCATGAAAAGGGCCGTAGCATCATTTTGCTTCACTTCGGCATCAGACTGAGAAATCTGAAGTTCTCCAGGCTTTAGATCAGCACCCAAATTTTCTTGTTCAGCAGCGGTAACCTTCTTTATATCGCCTGCAGCGGCGACGGGATTTTGTCCTGACATGTGTTAACTCCTTTGGATAATTGTAAACTATTGAAATTAAAGCGTTAAGTCCATTTAAAAAAATTGTTCGATTTGTAGGCCACTAAGTGCAGAATTGCGGGCCTCTTCCCAAAGACTGGGGGCAGCCCCTTATCTAAACACCAGGGAGCCTTGACGGTTATAAAAAGGCCAGGCAAATCTATCCCAAGACAAGGAGATTCTAGGTGAACGATCAAGCAGTATTTCAAGGAACCAAGACCTATCTTACCTCCCCGGAGCTCAGAGACTCGGTCAATGTAGCCATTGCGCTCGAAAAACCCTTACTTATCAAGGGTGAACCCGGTACGGGCAAAACACTCTTGGCTGAAGCAATTGCCGAAGGCTTAGGGATGGACATTCTAACCTGGAACGTCAAAAGCACGACCAAAGCCCAAGAAGGCCTTTACGTTTACGATACCGTTCAACGGCTCAATGACTCCCGATTTGGTGAGGGAGATATCTCCGATATTTCCCAATACATCAAATACGGCCCTCTGGGGCGGTCCTTGCAAACCGATCGTAGAGTGGTTTTGCTCATCGACGAAATAGACAAAGCAGATTTAGAATTTCCAAATGACTTGCTCCATGAGCTCGACAAAATGTCATTCAATGTAGTTGAGACCAATGAGACGATTACCGCAAAACATCGCCCCATCGTCATCATTACCTCTAACAACGAAAAAGAACTGCCCGATGCCTTCTTAAGAAGGTGCGTCTTTCACTATATCTCGTTTCCCACCAAAGAGCTCATGAGTGACATCGTTCGTGTTCATCATCCGGAAGTTGAAAAGAAGCTCTTAGAGCAATGCTTGATGAAATTCTATTGGCTAAGAGAGCAACCGGATATTCGCAAGTACCCATCGACAAGTGAACTCATCGACTGGATTGCGGCGCTTCGGCGCTCAGGAGCCTCCGCCAAGCAAATTGAAAGTTCGCTCCCATTTTTGGGAGTGTTGCTCAAGCGCGAAACGGATATCGAAACTCTCCAAAACCCATCGCGTATTCGCCGCGCCTGGTAGAAAACGCCATGTTTGGAGACTTCTTGTTTTTTCTTCGGGGTGTGGGCCTGAAGGTGTCAATTACCGAATGGTTGAGCGTGCTCGAGGCCCTGGCCCGGGGACATGCCCGATCAGACCTCAATGTCTTCTACAGTGTCGCCCGAAGCCTGGTGGTTAAGCGGGAAGGACAATTCGATCTCTATGACCGAGCCTTCGCTGAATTCTTCAAGGATGTACCCGGGCATTTCGATTTAGACCAAGAACTCCTAGATTGGCTTGCCAACCCGAAACTGCCCCGGCGCCTGAGCGAAGAGGAACTCGCTGCACTCGGGGCCCTAGATCTAGACGAGTTGCGAAAAACATTTGAAGAACGCTTGGCCGAGCAAAAAGAACGGCACGACGGCGGCAATAGATGGATAGGAACCGGGGGAACTTCGCCATTCGGACACGGGGGAACCAATCCCGCTGGAGTCCGAGTAGGTGGTCCAGGTAGAAACCGAACCGCCATTCAAGTAGCCGAAAACAGGCGATTCAAGAACCTGCGAAGTGATCTGGTATTGGATACTCGACAAATAGGCGTCGCCCTGCGCAAACTCCGTTTCTTAGGACGGCATGAAGGTCCTTTGGAACTGGATTTAGACCTAACCATCGATAAAACTGCCCGAGATGGCGGAGAAATCGATCTGGTTTTTGCGCCACCGAAAACCAATAAAACGAAGCTACTTTTGTTAATGGATGTCGGAGGCTCTATGGATCCTCACACTCATCTGAGCGAACGCCTCTTTAGTGCGGCCCATGCCGCTAGCCACTTCAAAGAGTTTGAATCTTATTTCTTTCACAATTGCGTCTACGAAACCATCTACTCCGATATTAGCCAGTTCGAAGGAATT
>CAXGXL010000665.1:0-2734 GCA_964013555.1 uncultured bacterium | reverse complement strand
CCCATTCAACATAGTATTCGAAACGGTCTGCGATTGCATAGAGCGCGATAAAGATGACGATAACTCCTCCGAGGGCTTTAACGGGCATGGACATAAAATACGCATTAAGTTGGGGGGCTACGCGATTGAGGATTCCAAAGACAGTGTCGGTGATGAAGGTAGCTGCAATGATGGGTGCAGCAAGGGTTGTACCAATCAAGAGAATATCGGCTGTAAGCCGAACGATGTGATCCACAAAGGGAGCGAGGGATTCTCCTAATCCAATGGTTTCGTTTAGTGGAATTGATTCAAAAGAGAAAAAGAATGCCTTGAAAAAGATATGGTGTCCGCCTAGGGCAATAAAGATGATCAAAAAGAGTTGGTAATAGAGATTTCCTACTGGCGTAGCTCGTTGTTTAGAGTGGGGAACTTGTACCTCCGACATCGAGGTTCCTCGAACCGTGTCAATCATTCTTCCTGCGACTTCCATGGCATAAAAGCAGTGCGAGTTTACGAACCCGATAGCGAAGCCAACAAATACTTCTTTGAGCATCAAAAGCATAAAGGCAAAAGCGGTGTAAGGGATTTCTTCGGTAATCGAGCCACGGGCTAAAGGCCAAATAACGATGGTGAGCAAAACCCCTAGCCCCATTTTAATCGTATTAGGCGCGACTTGTCCGCCTAAGAAGGGAGTCAGAACAATCATGGGAACGGTTCGCCCAAGGATGAGGGCAACTACCAATAATTCCCTGGTGTAGTTCAGGCTAACGCCCAATTTTTGGAGCAAAACTTCCATGAATCAGAAGTGGCCTAAAATAAAATCTCTGGGAACTCCGAAAAACACATTTCAGCGAAGCTCAAGAGAGTTCCTCCAAGCCATGGTCCTAAGGCAGCTAATACTCCAAAGATGACAATCATTTTGGGGACAAAGGTCAATGTTGCTTCCTGAATTTGCGTGACCGCTTGAAATAAGGAAACCATAAGCCCCACAATCATGCTGAGTAAAATGGGGGGGCCGCAAACGATGATGATCATCAACAAGCCTTCATTGGTGATGCGTAAGATAAACTCAATGACTCTCTGATCCATGTTTGCGTTCCGCCTTCTTATTGGTACCCGATGACCAACCCTTTGGTAATAAGATACCACCCGTCTACTAAGACGAATAGGAGGATCTTAAATGGCAAGGAGATTGTGGTTGGTGAGAGCATCTGCATTCCAAGAGCCATGAGGATATTTGCGACAACCATGTCGACAACGAGAAAGGGAACAAAGAGGATAAAGCCAATTTGGAATGCTTCTTTGAGTTCACTTATTACAAATGAGGGGATGATAATGGTCCAATCAGAATCCGATAGTTCGGCTCTATCTCTAGGTTTTCGCATCCTCCACGCGAGTTTATAAAACATATCGCGGTCCTTTAAATGCGCGTGTTTAATCAAGAAATCTCGCATTGGGGTTTGTGCCATTTGCGCGATTTCGATGATGTCGTCTACGCTTAGATCTTTGAACATAGCTGCGATGTTTTTGTCTTTTTGTCGGACCTTATTCGCTTTGTTCTGCGCGGTCTGGGTTACAACCATTTCATTGGCTTGATGGTAAATTTCGAGCCCCACTGGCATCATAATGTAAATTGTCAAGATGATTGCCATGCCGGTGATAACTTGCGTCGGTGGAATTTGCTGAGTACCCACCGCCTGCCTTACGATCGAGAGGACGACGGCGATCTTAACAAATGAAGTGACCATGATAAGGACAAATGGAATCAGCGCGAGTCCAGCCAGTGCCGTCATCAAAATTAGCGGCCGGCTGGTGATTCCTTCTTTACCAACAATATCGGCGATCTTCTGAGCGCTAGCATTTGTGCTAAATGCTAGTATCGCGGCGAAAGCACCCCAGTGAAGTGCCCTGTGCATTAGTCGTGGGAAACGAACTCGGTTGCTATTGGGAATCACGATGAGCTGCCCTTTCCGGGAGGAAAATTAGAATCGGTAGATTTCGTTTGTGCTAATGTAACGGAAAACGGAGTGTCAGGTGAAGGGGGAGTGTTAGAATTTAACTTGGTTATCAGACGTAAGTCACCTTCACCGCCCCCCAATAACAAAGAGCCAATGCCTTGTACATCGACGAGATAGAGAGTGTGCTTAGGATCTAGCTGCACACGCTCGAGTACTTGAATATTTTTGCCACCGACACCGGTACGAAGACCAGTTAGCCGAGAGAGTCCGTATTTCGAGAAGAGAAAAATAAGTCCCAGCACCACAACTAGGGCGAAAATGGTTCGAGCTACTTGGGATAAGAGATCTCGTCTGGGTTCGCTGGGAATCTCGGTTTTTTGCAACCGGTCAAATTCTGTTACCGGCGGGACGTCTTCTTCGAATACGGAGCTCTTTGATGATTCCTGGGCGGATGGTTTCGCAGCTTCATTGGACGCAGGGGTCCCCTCTTTGGCTGGAGTTGTCGCTAGAGATGCCCAGAGCAAGAGCCCAGAGAATAGTAGGCTTGGCATATAGAGAACCTTAGGTTGTGGGAGCCGGGATTATGCTCCGGTGACTTGAACTAAGCGAACTCCCAGCTCACCGTCGACTTCAATTAATTCCCCGCGGGCGAAGACCTTGTTATTGACCACTAAATCAACAGGATCGGTGGCTGCGCGCGGGAGCCGCAGAATTTGTCCGGCCTTAAGGCGGATAATTTGTGCGGTGTTCATTTGAATTCGGCCTAATTCAATTGCGATGGGGGCATCCACATCCCT
>CAXGXL010000664.1:0-2750 GCA_964013555.1 uncultured bacterium | reverse complement strand
CCTTGGGAGAGGGTCTTCGTATTTTCGAGGCGGGCAATCGAGAAAGAATGTTGGAAATGATCCCATTTGGTTCGAAGTGCCTTTTCGAGTCCGGTAGCGCGGACAGTTTCGATTCCGTCAACGGTGTCCGAGAAGAGCCCTCGCCTTTGTCCGTCTTGACGAAAATAGGCACCCCTATTAGCAGTCGACCTTTTTCCGGATATCGTAGTTGAGACTGCAACTAGGACAGCAAAAACAAGCACCACCAACATCAGAAGCGGGCTGTAAAAAAGAAGGATTGGAAGAAATAAGATAATGGCGGTTGAATCTAAAACGGCCCGGACGAGCTTTCCTGAAATGGAGTTCAGGATGGATTCCATGCTGTTGAGGCTGCCGCGAAGGTTATCTTTAGGCATTTTTTGGTAGAGGGTCATTGAAATCGAAAGAAGCTTGTCGAAAAGAACCCGCATCAACTTTGCTTCGATACGCGCTGACGCGAAGGCAATGAGGTACTTGCTAAAATACGACAAAAGAGAACTAAATAGTTGAGCAATGATAACACCAATCGTAAGAACATGAAGGGTTGAATAGGCGTTGTAGTTAATGACGCGGTCCAAAACGATAATGAGAAACGCGATTGGCGCGAAGTTCAGCGCATTGACCACAAAGGCGATGATAATGGTGTAGGCTAAGAGTGCCTTATTCTTTATTAAGTCGGGTACAAACCAGCTTAACCCAAAGGGTTGATCCTCGCTAAATATGTCTACCCGTTCGCGAATAAATAGGGCGGTTCCGTCCCAAGCGTTTCTGAATTCCTCTTCTGAGGTAGACTGCACAGTTTGACCGGTCTGCAGTGGGTCGAAGATGGTGACAGTGTTGTCGTTTGGGTTTTTTGCGGCAATTACCAAAACGTAATTGCCTCTTTTTAATCTTACAATGAGAGGAAAAACCCCGCGCGCTTTCACTAAGCTCTGCCATGTGATGCGTTTTGGTTTAGCCAGAAGGCCTTCGTTGGTAGCAATTTTGGCTAAGTCGTTTGGCGCCAGTTCGCTGCCGTTGATGTCGTATTCCAATTCTAAATCGCTAATGCTCAGATCAACATTTTTTCGTTTGAGTACTAATTTGAGGCACTGTATTCCGGATAGCATGAAGTTTTCCGTGGCTTTGAATTGGAAGAAAACAACGAACTTCACCGTTGATTGTATTTTTCGAATAGAGGGAAATACAAGAAAAACTTGCCGCAGGGAGGTGGTAGGGTGGGTCTAGGTAGGTGCTTCTAATACAGTAACTCGGCTAGGTTAGGCGCGCGGAGTCAGGGAGTGGTTGGGAATCTTATTTTGCATTGGGATGTGCTTTTTTGGCAACCAGGCCCAAGTGGTGAGATGGAGCCAAACTCAGACATGAAGCAAGTTGAACGCAAACTAGCTTCTGAAAAGGCACTCACGGGATACTCACAGGCTCGACTCTTGTACCACAACATATTCGTCCAATGATGGCCCGGTTTCATGCACATAACTCCAGGCGTCCCTATCATTGAGAACGTGGGCTCTGAGAAAAAGAGCACTCCAGCGGGCGATGGTTTGGGCTGAGAGATCTTGCTCAAGCTCGGGTGCAACGCTATCCTCTTCAGCGCCGGGGGGATTGTTTGTATCGCACATTCCGTAGTGGTTGGCCCCAACGACGTTGATCAACATTTTGGGTGAATCCTGAATCTCATTGTAGGTGGCCAGGGCTTCGCTTGGTTGAGCCATGGAGTCCAGGGTGCCTTGTATCAACGCGACGGGAATGGAGTCATTTTGGGTCGTAGAAACATTTCCCAATACGGGCACCGTAAGGTTTGTTCCCCAAAAGGCGCCGCCAGCGAGTTGTGTGGGTCGGTTGAAACCGCCGACGCAAAATGGGAATTGGCAGTTATTTCCGAGGGAATAGAGTCCACAGGCTCCTCCGTAGGAATGCCCCAACAAGACCAGGGTTTCGGTATCAACGGAATTGTAGAGAGGCGAGTTGGCATTGCTGCTTTCATTTTGCATGTGGGCTAAGACCTCTGGCACTTGCGATTGTTGGGGGTAAAGACCACGACCAGCAAAGGTTAGGCTCTCGTGATTGGGAACCACAACTACAAAGCCATAGCTGGCAACCACCGTGGCAAATTGAGCGTAGTGGCTTTTGTCTACCTTGGCTCCCTGAAGCAAGAGGGCGATAGGAAAGGCGTAGTCTCCGCCTTCAAGATCTGCTGGTTGTGGGTAATAAACATCGGCCGGATCTTCATTGGCTTCGATTAGAGTCTCGTAGACACCAATCGACTCAAAGAGAGGTTCGCCAGCGGCATTCTCCGGTTCAGACTCGGACTCGGATTCGACCTCGGAGGAGCTTTCAGAATTGGAGTCTGATTCTTGATTCTCTTCGGACTCTTGACTCGGGCCAGGAGGAGTTTCGGTGCCGGGGTTGGAGTTGTCATTTCCATTGGAGCCTGATTCGACCCCGGGCTGATTTACAGGGGTCTGCTGGCTTGAATCGCCGCTTTCACTGGTTGTCGCATCGCATGCAAGGAGGCCCCACAAAAGAAAAACTGCTGTAAATACATATGTCGTTGTTCGCATCATGGCCGATATCTACTTAAGGGTAGATTAAAAGTCAAGAAGGGAGACAAATACGGGAAGCCCAAATTTATTGAAAGGCGGTTTGGAGATCGCCCGAGCGCAGGCCTCTTATCTGAGAGTTACTCCATTTGAGCTTTCTTCTATCCCAATGGCAGTTTTGAAATCCTAAAC
>CAXGXL010000663.1:0-2756 GCA_964013555.1 uncultured bacterium | reverse complement strand
CAAATCCCATATGAGATAGGCAAAGAAAATGCGGTGTACATGCACCTGACCCTGGTGCCCTATATTCAAACTGCAGGAGAAGTAAAAACCAAACCCACACAGCATAGCGTTAACGAATTGCGTCGAATTGGTATTTCGCCTGATATTATTCTCGCTCGATGCACAGACCCTCTTCCTAAACCGGTCAAAGACAAGATTTCCCTCTTCTGTAACGTCGGTATTGACTGCGTTTTCAGCGCTGTTGATGTTCCCAGTATCTACCAGCTCCCCATCGCACTTAGTGAACAAGGGCTCGACAATAAATTGGCTGAGCTCTTCAACATTTGGTCACGACCAACCGATTTGAATCAATGGCAGTCCATTGTAAACTGCGCACTCGATCCGAAACAAGAAGTTACTATTTGTATCGTTGGAAAATACGTTGAGCTCGTAGACTCCTACAAGAGTTTGCATGAAGCCTTGGTTCATGGCGGCTTAGCCAACGACTGCCGTGTAAATTTGAAGCACATCGATAGCGAAGCCATTGAAAAAGATCCGGAGGCCCGGAAAGAACTAGGAGAATGTGACGGCATCCTTGTTCCTGGCGGATTTGGAGATCGCGGCGTTGAAGGGAAAATTAAGGCCGTTGAATTCGCCCGAACACAAGGCATCCCATTTTTTGGGATCTGCCTAGGACTTCAAGTCGCCGTCATCGAATTCGCGCGAAATGTTGCAGGTCTCAAGGATGCCAATTCAGAAGAATTCGCACCCAATTGTCAAAATCTAGTTGTAGCCATCATGGAAGACCAAAAGAAAGTGACCAGTAAAGGAGCCACCATGCGTCTAGGAGCCTATCCTTGCACGCTTGCGGCCGGCACAAAAGCGCACCAGCTCTACAATCAAAAAGAAATTAGTGAACGACATCGACACCGCTTTGAAGTCAATAATCCTTTTCGAGAAATGCTGGTTCAAAATGGTCTGACGATTTCCGGAACTTCTCCAGACCAGATGCTGGTTGAAATGATTGAAATTGAAGAGCATCCGCACTTTATTGGATGTCAATTTCACCCTGAATTCCAAAGCAAGCCATTTGCACCTCACCCACTATTTGCCGGGTTTATCGAAGCTGCTCTCAATCAAAGAGCCACAGGAAATAAAAAATGAACCCGACACTCGAAGGCCCTGTTAAAGACCTCTTTGAAGCGGGAAACCTCACTCTGATTTCAGGTCCATGTGTCATTGAATCCTACGAACTCTGCAGCGAACTCGCAATGCGGATAGCAGAATGTGCCGACAAGCGCGGGATTCCCTACATATTTAAGGCATCTTTCGATAAAGCTAACCGAACCTCCCTAAACTCCTTTCGCGGCCCTGGCTTAGAAAGAGGCCTTGAAATTCTAGCTAAGATTCGAGATGAAGTCGGGGTACCAGTGCTCACTGACTTTCACAGTGCATCTCAAGCCAAAGCCGTTGCCGAAGTCGTAGATGTCTTACAAATTCCAGCATTCCTGTGTCGCCAAACCGACTTGATCGTTGCAGCCGCGCAAACCGGTAAACCCACGTGTATTAAAAAGGGACAATTCGTAGCCCCTCAAGACATGCAATACGCCATACAAAAATTCCAGGCGGCCGGCGGGAATAATGTTGCACTAACGGAGCGCGGCACAACCTTCGGTTATCAAAACCTCGTCGTTGATATGCGCGCGCTTGAAAAAATGCGCGCCACCTCCCACTGCCCTATTATTTTTGACGCCACGCATTCCGTGCAACAACCCAGTGGGAGTAACGACGGAACTACTTCAGGCAACCGAACCGAAGCTCCGCTTCTCGCGAGAGCCGCCGCGGCCGTTGGGATAGACGGCCTCTTTGCGGAAGTGCACCCAGATCCGGACAATGCTAAATCTGATGGCCCCAACTCACTTACTCTCGAGTTGTTAGAACAAATGCTAGACCAAGTCACTGCAATTGATGCTGCCCGGCGGGCCGTCTTTCAATTCAGAGGACACTAACTATCAGGCACATTCTTTATGACTACCAAACCAGCACCAAAAAAAGAAATATTGGAGCGCATTGAGGGAATTCTCTTCGATTGCGATGGGGTTCTTACCGACGGTGGCCTGCTTTATGACGAACGCGGAACTCGCTTGCTCAGATTTCATGCAAGAGACGGCTTTGGAATCGCCCTATTCACCAAAAAAGCGGGGCTCAAAATTGGAATTCTATCGGGGCGCCCCACCACAGTCGCAGAAAAGAGATTCAAAGAAATTGGGGTTGGTGCCTTCAAAGGTGGCTCCAAAGATAAATACCACGACTCTCTTCAACTCTGCCAAGAACTCAATATAGATCCTAATCATACCGCCTTTGTGGGAGATGATATTCCCGATTTACCAGCCTTCAAAGCCCTTGGATTAAAGGTTGCGGTGGGCAATGCATGTCAAGAGCTCAAAGAAGAAGCAGATTGGATCCTAGAGACCCCCGGTGGTCAAGGAGCTGCCCGTGAGATCTGCGAGGCCATTCTTAAGGCACGCGGAGACTGGCAATCGCTCTTAACCCATAGTTAGGCCCTATCGTGAGCAAAAGGCCGCAATCCGAATTCCATAACACAGAACTCCCGAAACACTGGGGCGTTCTCCAAAGAACCAAAAATAATGTTCTCTATTGTCTGATCCGTGCTGCCTACCGCTTGGTTTCATCAACACCATTTTGGTTTACCAAAATATCTGGAGTAGTTTTAGGACATCTGGCCTACTGGCTTGTCTTCACAGAGCGCTCCAAAG
>CAXGXL010000662.1:0-2757 GCA_964013555.1 uncultured bacterium | reverse complement strand
CCACGGGTACGTGTAGATCAAATGATGACCATGTGCTGGAAGTACCTGGTTCCCATCACCTTTGCCTCTAGTATGCTAGTCATTCTCTGGATGTGGGTGCTTCCTTGGGAGAGTACAGCGGCTCTAATTATTCGAATTTTAATGAGTTTATTCGGGGCGGGCCTTTTGTTTACATATTTTGCAAGGGTGCGGTACAATATTCGCCAGGCCAAAGACAAAGTCTATATCAAATTCGCAATTTAGTAGAACCAATGGGGACGCGCTTAGCGCAAGGATTGTTCCATGATTCAAAACCAGACGTATTTCGGAAATATCGTTAAATCGGTTACCTCCATTTTTGAAGGAATGGCGGTAACGATGAGTTGGATGTTCCGCGAACCGACCACCACACAATATCCTTACCATCCATCCAATCCTGATGTTAAGCTTGGTGGCCCAGAAACGCTTCCCGACCGATATCGCGGTCTTCTCGAAGTCGACATGGACATCTGCACCGCATGTCTCGCGTGCGAACGAGCGTGCCCAATCGATTGCATCAAAATCGATGTCGAAAAAGTAAGAATGTCTGATGACGAAACGGACAAGCCGGTACGGGCCATGACTCGTTTCGACATCGACATGGCCAAATGCATGTACTGTGGGCTATGTTCAGAACCCTGCCCAACCAATGCCATTCGCCACACAAAAGAATTCGAGTCCACTGTTGCGCACCTGGAGCACCTCACTGCCCGATTTGTGCAAAACGATAATCCGGTTGTGCCATTTAAGGTAAAAAAAGGCGTCGAATTTGAAGCCAATCAGTATGGCTCCATCGCACAATCGGTCTACGTCGATAGACCCTGGGACTTAGGCCCGATTGAATTTCCGAAACTCCCCCGCAAAACCAAAAGCAAGGGTAAAGAAGCGCCACCAGATTGGTTTAGTCGGCCAATGACTGAAAGAGCGACTAGCGCAAAAGGGGTATCGGTGCCGGAATTGGCCAAAATCCTCGAAGAAGCAATGGCCGGAACAGATTGCGGAGCATGTGAATACCCTACCTGTAAAGAATACTCAGAGGCCATTGCCCAAGGCGAGTGTACAGAGACATTTAGATGTGAACCGGGTGGTGCTGATTCAGCCATTGAAGCCGGTCAAATAATGGCAGTTTTTAAAGGCCTGGATCCTGAAAAGGCCAAAGCCGACAAGGAAGCAGCAACGGCGGCAAAAGCGGGTACTTGAGATTTACCCACCAGTGTGGAACTACGAACGCATCTCACACCAAGCGACTAATCTAAGCGCGCCCAAGCTGGATTGAACTCGACAGATTCAATCCCCTAACCACTAGTTTTCCAGATACAGAGACCTATTGGGTCCGCCCCCCGAAAAGGACTACAATGACCAGGGATAAGCGGCTGTCTTACAGCGAAACACTCCAGCATCTTTATCCCCGAACAAATTCCGGTATCAAATTGGGTCTGCAAAATACCCAAAAACTCTTGGACGCTTTGGGAAACCCTGAAAAAGAAGTGCCTTTTGTGGTGGTGGCCGGTACCAATGGCAAAGGTTCAACCAGTTCTCTTTTGGCTCACGCACTCAACACCGCAGGTTACAAGACAGGCCTCTACACATCTCCCCACCTACTTCGCTTCACAGAACGTATTCAAATAGGCGGGATTGAAATATCTCAAAAAGCCGTGTGCAACCACTATCAATCGATACTTCAGGCCCAATCAGCATGCGACTACTCTCCTACTTTTTTTGAGTGCGTCACGGCAATGACTTTATTAGAGTTCAAGGACCAGCAAATTGACATAGGAGTCCTTGAAGTCGGCTTGGGCGGGCGGCTTGATTCAACCAATGTCGTCCCCAAGCTACTCTCCATAATTACTCCCATCGGCCTCGACCACCAGCAATTCCTAGGAAATACACTCACACAAATCGCCACCGAAAAAGCAGGAATCATAGCCCCACGAGGAAACGTTCTGCTTGCGAAGCAAAAAAGCGAAGCTCAAAAAGTTCTCCAACGAGTGATAAACGAAAAAGCAGCAACCCCCCACCCTCTCCTACCGAGTTCCGATAAGAAGCCCAATACCTTTCGCCTCCAAAACATTGAACTTGTCCGATCTGCCCTCAGCGCCCTTGGGCCGCTCGGTTTTCCTTCAAGCTCCAGCCACTTTAAAGAGGCTCTAAGAACTTGGCAGTGGCCAGGACGATTCCAGCTGCTTGCTGGCACCCCACCGGTGCTTTTAGACGGAGCTCACAACCCTCATGCACTCGAAGCTCTTTTCGATTCAATCGAAGCTACCTCCCAAGTTTCTGGTGCTCCACTGCACGTCGTATTTTCTTCATTGAGAAGCAAATCCACGATAAAAATGGTCGATGTTATTACAAACCACTGCGCCTCTCTCCACCTATGCCCGACTTCCGTCGACCGCAGCCTAAGTCTCCATGAACTACATGAACTTAATCTAAACAAAGCAACCGTCGCGCACACAGCCTCCGATGCACTAGCAAGGGCCAGCGAACTAGCCGCAAACAATGGAATCGTACTCGTAACCGGGTCTCTTTTCTTGGTGGCAGACATTCTACACCAGGTGACCGGTGAATCTCGCGACCCGGCAATTGCAAGCTAGAACGTCATACTCGTAAACACTTCTCGAAAAAAGCAACCAACTCTCGGACCTGTTCTCGCCGGGTTAGCCCTGCCATAACGGAAGGATCTAAGGGACCCAATTGATTGTTCGACTTTTGCTAGTCCTCGCCTTTATTAAAGTCTTT
>CAXGXL010000661.1:0-2763 GCA_964013555.1 uncultured bacterium | reverse complement strand
CATGGTCTTATTCGCCGGTTGCAAGCGAATGCGATTTTTTTCTGGGAAATAGCGTTTGCAAGTAGCTTCGTTGTCAATGACGACCACGACAATATCACCGGATTGGGCAACCTGCCGCTTTTGAACGAAGATATAGTCTCCATCAAAGATCCCATCTTCAATCATGGATTCGCCAACGATTTTAAGTGCGAAAACTTTTTTGTTTTCGCCTACGAGGAAAGAATCCACTGAAAGGCTTCCTTCAGCGTGTTCTTCGGCCAAGATAGGTTCTCCCGCCGCGCAGCGCCCTAAAATAGGGATTGTTAGTGTCGAATTGCTTTTGGGTACCAAGACGCGAACTGCCCCCGAACTTTCCGCAGAGAGGTCGTTGGTTGGGCGGGTCGGAATAAGAGTTCGTGATTTTTGCCCCCGTTGGGTCAGATAGCCTTTTCGTTTGAGGGCTTTTAGGTGGTCTGCAACGCCATTGGTAGAACGAATTCCTAAGTGTTCGCCAATCTCTCGAATGGTCGGGGGATAGCCCCACTCCTCGATTTTTTCTTCAATAAAGTTAAATACTTCCTGCTGTCTCTGGGTAAGTTGAGGTAAATCCGACATGTTCCGCTCCCAGTTTGGGGTCCACCTGAATAGATGTATAGCTGAACGTGCGAGCAGGTGTCAAATTCTTTGAGGCTAGTTGATGCGGATGTCCCAGAAATCCTGATTGGCCGCAGAGTATGCTCGGTTAGCTTGACGCTTGTAGCCGTTGAGAAGCAACCATCTTAGGGCTTCTTCGATTTCCGCCGTGAAGGGGTAATTACTAAGCATTATTTGTGCGTTTTTTCTGTCTACGTGAAGGGCAATATAACCTTCACGGGTGTGAATATGGACTCCCGTCCAATCTTGAGCGTAGTGCCAATGGCGCTCTATTTCTTTGGTTTCTGTTATCTCCAGCATGCCGTCTAAGAGCATGTCCAAATAGAGGGGTTTCGCAAATCGGGTGTTTTCGAGATGATCGATGAATTCAAATAGGGCGATAGGTCGTTGAAAGTACTCTTCTCGGTAGAGTTGAAGGGGGCTGGCGAATTCTTCGGGTGAATAAGGAAGCTTGGTTTGGGGACTTTTGCGAATTTCCAGCCAATCACTCTCATAGCGGTGTTGCTTGATAAAATGAGTGTAATATCGGTTATGTCGCCTATGCCAGTGGACAATGTCGAGATGGATCTCTTTAGCGAAGTCCGAGAAGAGTTGGGTTGTGGGGCCGTACACTGCGGTAAAACCTCGTCCGTGGGGAGCAAGCATGGCAAGCGCTCGGGACAAAAAGAGTTCGAAGCACTCTTTATTACTCATAGGATCGGTCAAGAATACATCGAAAGACTCCACCAGGTCTTTCGGTAGAGGATCTCGAAGATCGAGTTCGAGGGTGGTCAGGTTTAAATCAAATTCTTGTGCAAATTGTTCGATGAATGACAAGAGGTAGTCGTCGATATCGCAGGAAACAACATCGTGTCCCAGTGCGGCCAGTCCGATTGAAACGAGATCATCATCCCCAACGCAGACAATTCGTTTTTTGCCTACTTTTTGTGCATCTCCTACATGCAAGGCTCGCCGTAGGGCAGTTTCGGGTAGGATGGGGCACTGGCCTACCATTGCGTAAAATTGTTTGCGTCGTGAGTGTGCAAGTAAGATCAATTCGTGAGCGGATTTCTCGCGATCGGAGAGCTCAGAGAAATAACTTTCACTAAAAAGAGAGTCCAGCTCCGAAAGTTTGTTTTGAATGACTGAATCCACACTAGCCGGACCCTCCGCTAGTACTCCTTGAGCTTCAAGTTCCTCGAGTAGTACTTCGTTTTGGATCTCTCCCCCTAGGGCCAACGTTTGTATACTGGCAAGATCATGAATCGTTAGTGGGTATTCGTCATGAGTTTGGATGTCGATGATGCTCGATTTTTTTTGCCCGATGCTGATGACAAAACCGTCTTTTAGGCGCTTCATGTTTTTTCCTTAAGAGAATAAGGTTTTTGTCGCAGCCCACTGCGGTCGACTTGGGCGAAAGCGACTTGTGGGGCTCATCAATGATTGTTGTATCAATACCACGCTCGCCCATTCCAAGGCGGAATTGTAGGGTAAAAATGTGGTTAGTAGGTGACCTGCTGGTCGATTAAGTTCGAGTAATACTTCGTTGCCGGCAGTATCTGCCCAGCGAAGGGTATGGCGGTCTCCTTCAAGCCGATGGTACCGTCCTGCTTCGGCAAATGGGGCTATGGCTGCTAGGTTATCTGCAAAGGTAAGTAGGGTCTCTTCGTTGAGCGATTCTGGGATCAGCCCATCTACATCCATCGCGTAGTAAGGGTGGCTTCTTATATTTTCAGCATCACTTTGTTCGAATTCTGCGAAGGCTTTTTCTAGAACATCGGGACGTTTGAGAACCACGACGTCCCCCCCGCCATCTCGAACCGCGGGCCCGGGTAAAACCCAGTGTAAGACATCTCGGTGAATGGTTTCGACCTCCCACATGGACTTCTTAAGGAAGCGAGCGAATGCTCCATCCCAGGGTTCGCGAATAAGGCAGAAAAACAAAGCTCCCTCGTTGGTGGCATCATAAGCGCGCTTGATTGCTTCCATGGTGTGCCCGGTGTGCCCCACGGTCAAGATGGCTGCTTCGGATTTTTCAGAGTCCCCATGGATGTACTCGGCGGGCGATTTCATGCCGGCAAGTGTATATTCTTGATGAAGCCATGGAGTGTAAGGTTGGTGGTTGGAGCTTATGTGGAGAGAGTGGTTGTG
>CAXGXL010000660.1:0-2764 GCA_964013555.1 uncultured bacterium | reverse complement strand
CTTGGGGGATGCAGCCCTCATCAACTCTATTCCCGAAGCCTTGGCTCAAACCGAGCGGCTTTGCTCGTCGGTAAATGTGGCGAGCACAAAAGCCGGAGTGAACATGGACGCGGTTCGGCAAATGGGACACACTATCTTAGATATTGCCGAAAAAACTAAAGAGAACGATGGTATTGGCTGTTGCCGATTTGTGGTTTTTGCCAATGCGGTTGAGGACAATCCTTTTATCGCGGGAGCGATGCACGGAGTTGGGGAGCCCCAAGCTGTGTTGAACGTGGGCATTAGCGGCCCAGGGGTTGTTCATCACGCGGTCAAGCGCCTACTGCAGAACCCACCGCCTAATCTCGACCTAGGTAATATAGCCGATGTTGTAAAGCGAATGTCCTTCAAAGTCACGAGGGCCGGAGAGTTGGTCGGCCGAGTAGTAGCTGCCCGCTTAGGCTCGCCGGTGCAGTTTGGTGTTGTGGATCTATCTCTCGCTCCGACCCCTGCCGAGGGCGACTCCGTTGCGGACATACTTGAGACGATGGGGCTCGAGCGTGTGGGCGCCCCGGGTACAACGGCCGCGCTTATGCTCTTAACCGATGCCGTGAAAAAGGGGGGCTTGATGGCGTCTTCTTATGTGGGGGGACTCTCTGGAGCCTTTATTCCAGTTAGCGAGGATCGGGGAATGATAGAAGCGGTCAAGATGGGGGCGCTGACCCTTGAAAAATTGGAAGCGATGACAAGCATCTGCTCTGTCGGCCTTGATATGGTAGCCATTCCTGGAGACACCCCCGCTGCGACCGTTTCTGGAATTCTGGCGGATGAGATGGCCATAGGTGTCATGAACAATAAAACGACTGCGGCGCGCCTTTTGCCCATTCCTGGCAAGGGACCCGGAGAGATTGTGGAATATGGCGGGCTATTAGGTGATGCAATTGTTATGGATGTAAACCGATTTTCAGCAGACCGTTTTGTAGAATTAGGTGGCAGGATCCCCGCCCCTATTCATAGCCTTCGGAACTAAATCTTTCGTTCGTTTTGGCTCAGGCATGCATCATAAAGAGCCAAGGTGCGGTGGGCCTCTGCGTCAAAACTACGGTTGGAGACTACGTACTTTCGTGCCTGTGCGCCTCGTATTTTAGATTCTTGCGGATTTTTAGTCCAAGTCATTATTGCCTCAGCGATGGTATTGGGGGTTCGGTCAGGAACAGGGTAGCCCGTTTGAACCGAAACCGTGTCAGCTAGCGCGCCTACCTGGACAGCGATGGGGGGCAGAGCCGAACTCATTCCTTCTAGGATTGCACGTGCAGAGGCATCATTGCCTGCTTGAGCACAGAAGACCGCGTCCATTGCCGCATAGCCGACGTTGAGTTCCTCGCCCTGAAGGTAGCCGGCGAAATGAATATAGTGCGCCACGGTTGAAGACTTAACTTGCTCACGTAGCGCCGCCTCGTTCTCGCCTTTACCTACAAACAAAATGTGGGGAGTTACTGAATTGGGCTTTGCCGCAACCAGGGCTAATGCCTCCACCAATTCTTCTTGGCCTCGCCCGGCCATGAGAGCCACGTGCCCGATAACCAGTGCATTTTCGTTAATTCCAAATCGTTTACGGGCGGCGGATCGTTTTTCAGGAGGGGCAGGCTGGAAGTAACTTGAATCAATTCCACCAGCGATCGTTCGAATAAGACTAAACCTACCCTGCTCCTCCTCCAGTTTGCCCGACAATTGCTGCTGAAGCGTTTCTCGGTGGGTTTCGCAACGGACTATCCAACCATTAGCCGTTTGGTTGATTAGTTTTCGGCTGAATTTTTGCTCTAACGAGCGTTCGGAGTGGATCGTTCGAAGCAAGGAATTGGGCCACCGTCGCGGCAGGGAGAGCGCGCAAAGAACATGGTCATGGGAGAGATGAGCGTGAACGATATCGATTGCGTTTTCTCTTACAAAATTTCTCAACCGAAAAAGATCTTGGAGAAATTCTCTCGGGCTAGATTTGGCCGAAAGGGTTAAGAAATCCATTCGTTTGAGATTCGTTTGTTCAACCCACGGGGTGGCAGCTTCTTCAAACTCGTTAATTGCTCCGCGTTTTGTGTCGTAAGCGAACCAAACTGTGTGCCCCAATCTCTGTTGGGCTTGGGCTAAGCCCAAAGTGGACGGGAGAGGACCGCTGTAGAGTGAATAACTTGCGAGATGAAGTATGCGCATAGATGCGCTTTAGCTCAAAGGCGGTCTTTCGGCGAGATGGTTATGCACGAAAGACTCGAACAAAAATTTGTCAGAGATGACACCATCTAAAAATTCGATTCCGATACCCCGGGATCCACCTTTTTGCCCGAGCCAACGAATTCCTGCGCTCAATACGAAGGACTTTCCGGTCTCGGGATGAATAATCTGAATCTCCACCAAATCGCCTACTACGAAATTTTCCTCGGTCTTTAAGAAAAGCCCTCCGGTGGAGACGTCTGTGGTGGTTAAAGGGGAGAGGTCGTCTAGGGATTTGAAACGCACCTGCAGTCTAGCTGCATAGCGTTGGTGAACTCTACTTGGCTTCTGATCACTTGCTGGTCCAATATCGCCTTCTTGGTGCATTCCCCCCACCCTTTCTTGAGCGACTCGCTGCCGCCTGGCAAATATTGTATTCAATTTTTCGGTAAACTCAACCCAACGATCTAGGCCCTCTTGGTTAAGAGGATCCCACACCAGCCCGCATCCGCCTACAGCTCCTATCGAGCTTGAGGGCGGTACCGAATGAACCACCCTACCCCGAAAACAAACCACGCCC
>CAXGXL010000659.1:0-2771 GCA_964013555.1 uncultured bacterium | reverse complement strand
AAACCAAATGCCTCTAAAAAATACCAGTCTTAAGCTGAAGCTTCATTTCTCCACTGCCAATTAGACTCAGCTAGACACGGAGTGCTCAACTCAAAGGAACTCCTGAATTCGGTTTCCTTAGACAATCCAATACTACTCTAAAATACATGAAGTTATTGGCCCAATAACTCTTATTTGAACTACTCCTGAGAATTCAGTGGCGCCGTCGTTTCGCTCGACTGAGAATCCGACTTTGAAAATGGGTACAAAGCAGAATAATTCGTTCCTCGTCGCACTTTTTGGTTCGGTGGAATTTCGGCACCAGCGCCAAGAAATGCGCCATCTTCAATCTCAACCCCGGGCGCCAATCTAGATCCCGCACCAATAAAGACACGATCTCCAACCCGAACTCGCTTCACAATCAAGAGCAAGCGTCCGCTCTTAGATGGCTTTATTAGGTGTGGAAAAAAATAGCTTTTGTGACCGACAAGAGCATTCGATCCTATTTCAAGGAGCTGGCGATCAGTAATCAAGCAATGCGGTGTCCAATATACCGACTTTCCCACCTTACTTCCCCAAAGGCGTAACCACAAACTAAAGAGTCCCGGAACCAATCGAAGAGCTACTTCCAGAAACGGAAACGCAATATAGATAAGCTGAATTTGGTGAGCTCCGAACCAAGGATTATACCCCTCACCATCAAGGTAAGTAGCCTTCTCCCGAGTAGGAAAAAAGAATTCATGAATTCGAAAGCAGAGTAAAGGCTGGACATAGAAAGTTGCAAACAAAGCCAAGATTGCAACACCATTAGGGCTAACAACAAACCACATAAATAGACCGAGGGCTTGAATCAGAAGACCTAAGGGGAAAAGCGATACTAAAAATCCGGCCACCGACATAATGCATCTCAGGGTATTCGTTGCTAACCAAACAACGAATGTTACGTTAGTCGGTACCAATTGTACTCTCGTCTAGAGTTGCGGGCAAACGGGTGACATGGTTCTACTCTACGATCAAAGAGTTTCAAAAAGACAAGATCTGAGAAGATTTATCCAATCCACTTGCACCCAAAGAGGGCCCCATTAACGCCCCATCGCCGGAACGAGAACGTCATAGGTATACGTATCAGAATTAAAGTGGCAGCTCATACACGTATACGGGCTTGAACCAACGACAAAATCAGCTCCCGCCCGAAATTCCCCTCGACTAGCAATCAATCCATTGGGCAAGTAAATAAGAAAATCTAAGGCACCATCTTGCCGATACCCATCAAGAATAATTTCCGTCTCGTGAACTTCTCCGAAGCGGATGGTCTCGGCCACGTAAATGCCTAGCTCGCGATTTTCCCGAAAAACTCGTGGGTATATCTTTGGAAAACTATCGTGAAAAAAAAGCGGCTCCCATTGAGAATAGTCCCCGTAAACCCGTTTGAAATCTTCAAGTGACTCCGGAAATCCACGAGAACAATTATAGAAATGGTATAGACCTCGACGCAGCTCTCGATAGTCCACAAAGGACGAGGTAGAAAAATCCGTTAAAGCAAGTAAAATAGACCTTCCCATCTCGCCCTCATTAATAAGATCGTCACGGTAGAGCCGCTGAACGTCAGGTTGGTCAAGCATATAACCGATAAGGGATTTATCTAACTCAAAAACACCACTAAGATCGAAAACCTCTGGTAAGTCGTTCAGCCTCAGTGCCTCCAAGCGCTTAAGAAATTCCGAATCGACCTCAGTGAGATGAGAGCCTAGTAACGGTCCATTGGCGGCAGCGCCACAAGTTGCGGAAACGAAAGAGGGCACCCCGGCTTGCTCCGTCTCATAAGGGGCGTTCCCAGCCTCGCCACAACCAATCAATAGAAAAACGCTCACCCCCAAAAGCCGCCAGGCTCCAACAAAAGATTGAAAACCCATTTTCGTAGTTCCTCAAACAAAATTTCAAAAGGAGACAAACAATGCCTGGGCTGAAGCGATGACCGTCCACCGACAAGAGAACTTAATAAACGAGCGCCTACGAAATTATGGGCAATCGAGTAAAAAGTTAAACGCTTAACGCCCCGCCGACTATCAAGGCTACCCCGAACGGTCAAGAACCAGCTAATTGTCCTAAGCAATTGAAGAGCTTAAAGGTTCCGCAATTCCCTCCCATTCTTGTACCTCCGCAGCGAGTCAATGAACCTACCACCGGTGCGTTGCCATAGTAGCATGCCAAAGGACTCCAAATGACCTGTTCCCTCTAATAGAGGCCCTGGGGCTTACAAAACTCGCAAGCATCAATCCAAACCCAATAGGCTAGTTTTTTAACTTCCCCCGGCCCAATGAGCCCTCCTCACGTTCCAATAAGGCCGGGCACAAGGCGCCTTCGAATTAGTTTTCGCAATCCGTCATGGTCTATCAAATAGCGTCCTGGAAATAGAATCATGGAAAGCGCAAAGCGCGACATCACCTCCGTGATTTCAATTCCACTCTCAGCAAGATCCGGACGAAGCTCCACCAAAGGCTCGGCAGTCATCTGGGAAAAAACGCTGGTTGCTTCGTCTGAAAACGCCCTCGCTCGCAAGAGAGCGCCAGAATCCTCTCCCAGAACCAAAGACAAATGAGGTGTTTTAGGAAATTCTCTAACCACAAAGACAATGGTTTCAACAACTCGCTCTTCAACGGTGGCATAGGTTCTCGCATGAGCTACTACCGATTGCGCAAATGCAAAGGCCTCGCGATCAACCGCCGCGAAGAGAAGAGCGCTCTTATTCTTGAAATATTTGTAGAGAGTAGGCCGAGTTATCCCAACTTGTC
>CAXGXL010000658.1:0-2775 GCA_964013555.1 uncultured bacterium | reverse complement strand
AAGTGGGGTAATTCGCGCTAGAGCTGGTAACGCAGTGGGCTTGAGGGCCTGAGGCAAAGATACGAGCGGTAGACTATTCTAATAGAAGTAAGGTTTGGATTACGTTTGCATAGCCCTGCGGCGTTGCTAGATTGGTGCTAATGGCGCCTCGTGCTTGGAGATAGACGGCCAAGGTGCCGTCTGATTTGTAGAGGAAAAAATCATCTTTCCCACCACCAAGTAGTTCCCAAGCTCCAACTTCCTCGGTGTCTTGTAGAATGGGAAACGTGCACGCATCTGAAAGTGCGGTTTGCGTGTTTGCACTACTCGCTTGGTTGATCGATACAATATTAACTTCTTTTCCGCGATTGAGAAGTTCGTATTTCATTCTTTCAAGGTGCCCAGCCTGGGCACGGCAATAGCCTCAGTACGAGGCTAGTAAGGCCACTAAGGTGACTTTACCTTCGAATTTGTTCAAGCCATAGCTCGTTCCCACATAAGGGGAATTTGGCTGATAGTCCGATAGCTCAAAATCGGGCCAAGTGGAGCCTGGGCACGTTGTTTCTATATCATCACTGCAACTAGCTTGTTGGAGGATTTGTTCGCCGTTGTTGACAACCGATGAGGGTTCTTCGCTACTACCGCACTTGGCGAGAATAACCACCAGGGCAATTAGGAAGAGTTGTGGATAGGTATTTATTGGTTTCATTATCGCAATCCATTGATTTTGAATATGGTTGGGTTGTGAGCACCCCTATGAATTCCCTAAATTTCCATTTTGTCAAGACAAGGGATGCGGCGGCTTGATTTACTTCAATTTGCGCTCGGTCGGACAATTGCCACGAATCCGTCGAGTCCTTGCAGGGATATTTCAATGGTGTCTCTTGCCTTAACATCCCGCTTTTGCTCGATAAATGTTGTGGGCTCTGCACCGGATTGAACAATATTGAAGGTGTAGTTTCCGTCGCTCAAAAAAGAGAGAGAAAGGTTGAGAATCTTACCCTCCTCAAGACCGTTGAGGCCTCCAATGAACCAGGAGTCCTTGCTTCGTCTAGCGAGCACGGCATGACTGCGCGGATCTCCGTCTAAGAGTATGGTATCGTCCCAACTGGCGGGAATTGCTTTGAGGGCGTCCTTGACCATAGGATATTCGCGGAAGATTTTTCGGTATCCGGCTTCCGGATTGGAGTCGGCTTGATCTGCATAATGCTGGATACCAGATTCAAAAACCACGCTTAGGGCGAGTTCGTGGGCGTAGGTCAATCCTACACTTTGGTGGGCATCTTTAAAGGTAACCGGGGTGTAGTCCATGGAGCCTACAACGTTGCGTGTAAAGACGTAGTGAACATTGCTAAGGCCGCTGGGGCCCTGCGCTACGGTTTTGTAATATTCTGCCCCGCGAACGGCTTCGTGAGTCATGAGGTTGGGGTAGGTGCGTTGCCAACCTCGTGGCAGGGTCGCACCGTGAAAATTAACGAGGAGTTGATGATCAAGCGCGTCTTCAAGGATACCTATGTATTGCTCGATTCGCTTTTGTTTGTCGCTATCAAAGAAGTCAACTTTGATGCCACTGACTCCCCACTCTTGAAGAAGGGCGAACTCAGCTCGGCGGGTTGCGGCATCTAGAAGACGGTCTCGAGGTAGGCCTTGGTTGATCGTGTGATTGCCCCCTGAATTGTACCAGAGTAGTGTTCCAACGTTCTTGAGTTTGGCGTAATCAATGAGTTCAGGAATCACAGTTTCGTAGTCACGCCAGCGCGTCCACCCTTCGTCAATCAGAAAATACTCCCAGCCCATTTCGGCACTAAAGTCGATATAGTCTTGTTGCAATTCGCGATTTCCGGTGCCTTGCGAAAACCAAGACCATGACGAACGACCCGGACGAATCCAGTCAGAGTTTTGCACTTTGCTCGGTCTACTTACATCATCAACCAGAGTCGATTCCACAATAGTGCTTAGGCTGCCGGCGATAAGGACTCGCCAGGGCGTCGTTAAGGGAAGCGCACCGGAAGGAAACTCATCGTTCTCAAGGTCGCCTTCATTCCAGCGGGGGAAACGAATTTGGTATAAATTCTCAATGGGAGCTTCGTGCAGACGGGTGGCGGCATATTGCGTTGTCAAATCAGCTTCGGTTAATAATACCCAATTATCGCTTTCGCGAATTTGAAAAAGGGCAGGGAAGGCCCAACCAGATGCATCTGTTTTTTCGCCTACGGACACCGATTCAGGAAGCTGTTCGTAGGTGCCTGAGAATAGGGCCCCTGCAAAATCATAGGGAGCCATGAGTGCGTAAGAGTCCTCGGGTACCTTAAAGCCTGTTTTCTCCTCAATGACTTTGACTTCTCCTTGTCCACTAAGTTGATACCGGAAGGCAATACCGTCATTGTAGGCCCTAAACTCGACGGTTAGAACAAGACCATTTTCGGTTTTGAATTGGAGGGTTTGGGCATTAAATTCATAGGACCGTTCGCTACGCTTTCCTGTTCGCACCGAGTAGTTGGTCGCGTCGGTAGAGTTTGCACTGGAAATGAAAGTGAGGTTGGAAGATATATCGTGGTCTTGTTCTTCTTGCTCAATTACAAGCCCGAGCGGGCTGGGCTCAATGAGTGTTGTTTCGTTACGTTTTAATGAGTAGTAGAGCCTTTTGGATTGTGGGGAGTTAGGTCTCTCGGCTAGGTTTTCATGGCTGACGGATACGGTTAGACCGCTTTGGGGAGAGAGAAGCTCCCAGTGTTCGGTTGGCTTGTTCGACTTTACGCATCCGGGCGCGAGAAGTAGGGCCAAGTAAAAACAAGA